>CAZAYE010000692.1:0-2818 GCA_964489255.1 uncultured Enterobacteriaceae bacterium | reverse complement strand
GATCATGCCTAGTCTCGTGGGCTCGGAGATGTGTATAAGAGACAGCCCTCTGGCAGGACGGCAGCAAAAAGGTGCCAGACGTGGACCATCTCAGGCCATACTTCTAGGTTCACTTTTACGCCGGCTGCTCTCGCCCGTTCAGTGAGCCGAGTCGAATCATCAAGCAGCGTCTCGGCTTCCCCTACATGAATGAGGAGAGGCGGCAAGCCCTTCAGATCCGCATACAGAGGCGCAGCCAGCGGCGAGCGAGGATCTTTCCCGTTCAGATAGGTCCTTGCCATGTCCAGGAGCCCTGCTTTCTGCACCATCGGATCAACCTGAGCCTTCGTGGTCATGGATTCTCCGATTCCTTCCATATCCACCCAAGGCGAAAGGCAAACACCCGCTGCGGGTGAAGGCAGCTTCGCATCCCGTATTGCCACTAAGGCGGCGGCAGTGAGCCCACCTCCAGCCGAATCCCCAGCCACAACGACGCGGTTCGGCTTGATGTCTTGGGATAAGAGCCAACGATAGGCTGCTACCGCATCATCCACCGCTGCTGGAAACGGATGTTCCGGAGCCAGCCGGTAATTGAGGGCCAGCACGCGGGCACTGGCTGCTCGGGACAGACGAGCGATCATCTCCCGGTGAGTATTGACTGAGCCGAGAACGTAGCCGCCACCATGCAGGTAGAGGATGACCCGATCATTGGCCGCACCAGGAGTAGCAATCCACTCCGCTGCTACGCCACCAGCGTTCACCGGGGTGGACTGAGCATCTTTGGTGGTTTGGAACTGAGCCGAAAAGGCCTCGAAGCCAGTCCGAAACTCTTCAATGCTCCCAGGAGGGTTGCCCATCATTTCTTTCACTTTTTGGATGACTATCTGAAGCTGTGGACTCGCCATAGATATCCTCCTTTTTTTGTTACCGCTCTGCGAGCAGACCCCACCTACAACCAAGCAGGCAGGTTGTCAATTGGCAAGTACAAACGTTTTCTCAGCTTGCTGGTTTCGTGAATTTCAAAGTTAGGCGATCGCTTTCGCCGATGGCGAGATACTTTTCTCGATCTACGTCTTTCAGCCGTAAGGTCGGAGGTAAGGTCCAGACTCCTTGTGGGTAGTCCTTCGCGTCCTTTGGATTGGCATTGATCTCAGAGCGACCGGCAAGCCGAAAGCCCGCGTCTTCGGCCAGTTTGATCACATAGTCTTCGTTCACATATCCAGAGGCCGCCTTGGGATCCTGCGGGACAGCAGGATTTCCTCGGTGCTCAACGACTCCCAGGATGCCACCCGGCTTCAGCGCGCGATACATGGCTTTGAAGACTTCTTCGGCATACCCCCTACTCATCCAGTTATGAACATTGCGGAAGGTCAGTACTATATCAGCAGTCCCTTCCGGCGCGATGTCTGTTTTGCTGGGAGGGATCAATTCGGTCAGTATGACTTTACTGTAGAGATTAGGGCTCGCGGCGAGCTTGTCTTTGAGCGGCTGTACATTCTCGAAGGTCGCAGCGTAATACCTCCCGCCCTCTTTGAGAAAGGGCGCGAGAATAGCCGTATACCAGCCTCTACCCGGCCAGATCTCCACGACAGTCATATTGTCCTGAATTCCGAACCAGCTCAGTGTTTCCAAGGGATGGCGATACTGGTCACGAGCTCTCTCAGCCTCTGACCGATGGGGACCGGCAAGGATGATTGTCAAAGCCGTTGTGGTTTGCCCATCTTCCGATTGCTGCTGAGCCTGAGACTGAAAAGAAAGGAGCAAGAGTGACGCACAGAGAGCAATCACTACGCTCAAGCTATAACCAGTGAGTCGCTGTCTCACGATGATTTGCCTCCTTGCTCAGCAGTGCTCACCCGACGGAGGAACTCGAGGTTGAGTTCGAGTTTCTTCCCCAGCCAGAGGGCGTTCTCTGCATGGTCTGCCACATCATTGCCTGTCAAAGGATGAATAAGGACCTCCAGTTCCTCATGGTGCAGCATCAACCATGGAATGAGCTTGCCAAACTCCTCTGGTGAGAATTTGACCTGATACATCGACTTCGGATGTGGACCGATGGGTTTATCGTGCCAGCGTCCGAGTTCCACTGCGAACCGCTCGGCCAAACCATCGCGCACCCGTGTCGCTGCCTCACGGGTGGCAGGGTCGAAGTAGACATGAGCATGAAAACCTTTAATTTCGGGAGTGTCATTTTTCATCGCTCTGCGCTCCACTATTGTGCTTTCAGCTCTGTCCTCTAGAAGCTCCCCTGCTAAAAATCAGGCTTGTGATGGACAGGCCGAAATTCGAGTTTGGACAGATCATAGTACGTTATCTTCATTCATTTACGAAGAGGTGCAGCCCGATGAAGGGACAGTCTTGCTCTATGCCACCCAGCCATATTGCAGGGTGTAGACTGTGCCTGGGGGATACCACCACTCACCTACTTTGCAGAGCGGACATTTCTTAGGTGTCGAGCCGCGTGTGTATTCTGGCACCCCGACCATGGGCTTTACCGACCCTTCGAACGTCCCATCACGCGTGACCTTCTTGGTGAGCATGTACAAGCCCATGCCGCACTCTGGACACGATAGGACTGTACCTGAATTGAGAGCCGGCAACAGAGTAATGCGATCTGATGAAGGATGTGGCATGGCTCCCTCCAAATGAGCAGTCAGCTCTCAGCTTTCAGCAGTCAGCAGAATCAGGGAATAGCAGAAACGACCCTTCCTTAGCAATCCAACAAATCGTTCGCGGGTTATCTTTTTCTTTGTCCGGTTGTAGGGGCACGGCATGCCGTGCCCCTCCCTGTGGTAGACTTCTCCCCAGGAGCCAGGACTTTGTTCTGCCCCCTCTTATC
>CAZAYE010000691.1:0-2824 GCA_964489255.1 uncultured Enterobacteriaceae bacterium | reverse complement strand
TTTCTTGATCGCTGGCGACCTCTTCGATTCGAACCGCGTGCCCGAATCTGGGATCGAGTTCGTCCGTACAGAACTGGCCCGGGTGCCCTGCCCGGTGGTACTGATCCCTGGTAACCATGACTGTTACGATCACCGGTCGATTTACAAAAAAGTAGACTTCTCCGCTGCTGGGCCACACGTGTACACCCTCACGGCGGAAGAGGGAGCGATCATAGAGTTCTCCCATCTCGATGCGACGGTGTGGGGGAAAGGCTTGGTCGAGCACGACCACAAGTATCGCCCGCTTGCTGGCGTCGCGCCCCGACACCGCGATTACTGGCACATCGGCATGGCCCACGGCTATTTTGTTGATGAGGACGAGATGCAACGTTCTTCGTTGATCTATCCACAAGAGATTGCCCGGTCTGGCCTCGACTATCTGGCCTTGGGGCACGTCCATGTATTTACTGATCTGGCCCATGGAGACACAAAGGCATGTTACCCTGGCACTCCAGCGCCACTTCACCTGAGCGTGAAAGATGGTGGCAGCGTCGCACGAGTGATTCTCGATCCCACTGAAGGAGTCATCGTCACTCAGCAGAAGATCGTGCTGGACTAACCCTAGCTTTTTACAACCCTCGCCGCTTCTGCTATGAGAACAGTATGGCAGAGAAGGCAGTCCTACATCGTCGGGCACAGCGGGTGACGATTAAAGACATTCTGCGCACCGCTGTGGACATGGAGAAAAAAACCATGTCCCTGTACGCGCGCTTTGCCCGCCTCTTTCAAAAGCACGAAGACTTGCGCACCTTTTGGTTTACCATGGCCCGCCACGAGGCTGGTCATCTTGGCGCCTTAGCCTTGGTGGAGAGTGTGTTGGAAAGTGACCCGGTCTTGGCGGAGAATTCGAAAGTCTGGTTCGATCCCTCTACGGTAGTGCGGTTGCGTGCCTTGCTGAATGCGTACAACCGCGAGGCGAGCAGAGGTGTCTCCGTCGAACGCGCCTTTGAGATGGCAATCGACGTGGAAGGGTCAGAGCTTGAAGATGTGGTGGTCGAGCTCTTACAAGTAGTGAAAGAAAAGGCGTTGCGCGACCAGGCGGTCAAACTGCTGATCCACGACCTCAGCGATCTGAGTTATATGGTCGAGAAATTTACCAAGAACGAGGCGCTCCTAGCCCGAGCCGATGAACTTGTCGAGCGCCGGGTAGATACGTTGACTACTGTGCCGCCGGCACAGCGAGGGGAGCACCTGGTGTAGGTTGGGCAATGAGCATGTACTGGTAGGGTAAAAACGTCAGCTTTTCGGTCACCTGCAGTCCTGCATCCTGCAATTCTTTCGTGACAGTCTCCTCGCTAATGCGCATGTGCAGCGGTGGCCCAACTGGTATGTCTTCCTTCTTGTAGAAATCCACCAGCACCAATCGCCCATCCGGCTTAAGGGCTTTACGCAATTTACGCAGGTAGACCGCGCGGTCTTCGAGGTGATGGTAGACATTACAAATAAACACGACATCTGTAGAACTGTCGATCAGCAGGGGATCGTGCGGTGGCACCTGCATCACCTGCACGTTTTTGAGGTTTTCCTTGGAGAGGCGCTGCCGCAAATAGCCGAGCATGCCCTCATCGACATCCACAGCAAACACCGCCCCTTTCTCTCCGACCGCCCGAGCCAGGCGTAGGGTGAAGTACCCGCTGCCTGCGCCGATATCAGCCACAAACTGGCCCTCTTGCAGATCGAGTGCCTTGATGACTTCGTCGGGTTTCTGCCACTCATCGCGTTTGGGGTTTTCCAGTAGGGCGATGTATTGGTCAAGAGGCAGGGGATGATGAGGGTGCTGCCCCTCTGCACTCACGCTGCCGCCCCATAGCCAAAGCACTAATAGGAAGACACTACTGCCAAGGATCTTGCAAAAATTCTGGTTTCTCAGTTGAGGCTTAAGACTTGAGACTTGAAACTTGAAACTTTTCTCTCTCATATACTTCCCCCCTTTGTACTCATTACTCAGTCCTCGTCACCCATTACTGTTCTCGTGGCCCTTGCCTCGTGTCAAGCCGGACTCTACAGAAAAGCAGGCGCAGCGTTCAAGGAGAAAAAGCCGATGAACTTGGTAATTATTCAAACCCTAGTGTGTATGCTCATCGTCCTCTGGGGCGTGGCAATGCTCGTGGTTGGGGTGGTGTGGCTCAATTCGACCTGGCTAGGACTGGGACTTGCCGTGTTGATCGTCGGACTGCCATTTGTGCGCAACGCCGTGCGGACCAACGGATCGCCGGGGTAAAATCTCTTCTCGTCTTAGCTCACCCACCTCCCGAGGATAAAACCAATGAAGACTCCCAGGAGTCCAATTGCCACGCTCCCGAGGAGGTTCACTAATCCGAGAAAGATACTCCCGTCTTGCAGGAGTCGCAGAGATTCATAGGTGAAAGTTGAAAACGTCGTGTACGCACCCAAAAAACCAATCGAAAAGAACAGGCGGTAGTTGGGATGGATAAAGGTTTGCTCCTGCAGAAACGCCATGAAGAGACCCAGCAGGAAACTCCCACTGAGGTTGATGATGAAGGTGCCGTAAGGGAAGATGGTTCCGAAACGTTGCGCGGCCCAGCCCGCTACAAAGTAGCGGACGTTGGCGCCAAGAAAGCCGCCAAGCCCAATCACCAAATATTCCACCCCTATCACTCCTCCTCGTTGTCACGATGTTTCCCTACTAAAGCAATTCTCGTTGAGGCACGCTACCGCAAGAGCAGCACCAGGACCCAGGGCACAAAAGAAAAGGAAAAATAAAGGCCGGCCGTGAACGTCATGGCAACGCGACTTAGGTAG
Organism: uncultured Enterobacteriaceae bacterium; assembly: GCA_964489255.1. Taxonomy (GTDB): domain Bacteria; phylum Desulfobacterota; class Binatia; order Bin18; family Bin18; genus CAZAYE01. The sequence continues at coordinate 22 of CAZAYE010000691.1, read as the reverse complement.
AAATCCCCCAGGTACCGTAAGA
>CAZAYE010000690.1:0-2829 GCA_964489255.1 uncultured Enterobacteriaceae bacterium | reverse complement strand
CCTGAGGATGTTGAGCCGCTCACCTGGGCGCGAGCGGAAGAGGGCCACAAGTATACTGCCGTACAGGTGCATGCTGCTGTCCAGAGACTAGTCGCGGGCATTTGCCGGATGCCCGAATGGTGGACCGGGGGATTTGATCTTTTGGTCACTCCGACAATAACCCAACTACCGTTGCCTATTGGGGAGAAAGACCCCGAAAGAGTGACGGCCGCCTTCGGGTTTTTAACGGGACCATTTAGTTTCTCCGGACAGCCGGCCATCTCGTTGCCGCTGCATTGGAGCCAGGATGGGTTGCCAATCGGAGTGCAATTAGTTACCGATTATGGGCGTGTGGCATCACAACTTGAGGAGGCGCACCCATGGAAAGATCGCTGGCCGCCACTGCATGCTTAGCAAACGCTGAGAGGGCGATGCAGTGGGGCGTGCGAGTACTGCTTGAGCTAAATCGAAACACACGACACTGGGACACTTTACGATGTAACCATGTTAGCCATGTCATTCTGAGCGGAGCGAAGAATCTCACTGCGAGACCCTTCACTGCGTTCAGGGTGACAATCCTCGTGTGCCAATCTGATGTAGTCTGATTTAGGGAATCATACAGGCAAGTTTTATCCCCTCCTCAACGCTTCCGTCACCCGCAGTTTAGCGGCGCGGCGGGCAGGGAAGAACCCGCCGGCGACACCCATCAGCAGTGCCAACCCGAGCGCGGTTAAGAGGCTCACCAATGATAAGCGTAAGCTGACGACAACGGTCGAGAATGACGGCAATTGAAACGCAACGCCGTGCATCAAGGTATTGATGAGCACCAGCGCGCCGAGCCCCAGCACAACACCGCCGACATAGCCGAGCAGAGATAAACACACCGATTCAGCGACGAAGGACACTAGCACTGCTCCTTGGCTGAAACCCATTGCGCGTAACACGCCAACGTCCGCCGTCCTCTGCATGACCGCAGCGAACATCGTATTCATCGCACCAAACACCGCGCCGATGCCCATAATGACTGCCAGCACGGACGTGAGCAGGTAGAGCAGTTTCGCTCCCTCTGCCTGTTCTTCATAGTAGGCTTCTTCCGTCTGGGCAGTCAGAGAAATCCGCGGGTCTTCCGCAATGCGGCGGATCAGCGCGTCGCGGTCTGCTCCCGGCGCAACTACAAGTCTCACACTTGAACACCCTCTACGCGCGCCCTCATTGAAGGGATCGCCAACGTCTAACCACACCTCTGACTCAAAGGCGGACCCGTTTGCAGAAAAGATGCCGACTACTGTCCAACTGCGATTGCCAAATTGGAGCGCGTCGCCGATGCCAAGGTCCTGGTAGCGTTGGAGGGCGGCAAGGCCAACAATCGCTTCATTCACCGAAGGACGGGGCGCCCGGCCAGCGATAATGCGGAGGGTGTCATGCACGCGAAAACCTAAGGGGGTGACGCCACGCACGAGTACGATTTCCTGTCCACCTGTTTTTGTCGGCAGCAACGGTTGGGAAATAAACTCAGGAGACACCAGCGGCTCGCCTTCCAGCGTTTGCGCGACACCAGGCAGGTAGCGGATTGCTTGTAGGGCCTCGCGTGAGACAAAGCTCATCGCGTCGCTGCTCGCGCCTTTCCTCAGCACGACGAGCCTGTCCGGGCGCCCAGTCGTAATTAGCAGGTGGTGCAGGCCAGAAACAAGGGAGAGGAGTAACAGTGTGACCAGTACGACCAGAGCAATGCCGCTCGCTGTCGCGAATGTCGTCGCTTTGCGGATGAGCAGATTACGGATGTTGTATTTCAGAGGAATCGCCATTTTAGGACAGGTGCTAGGGGTTGGGTGTTAGGGGTTAGTTTTTCTTCTCCAGCCCCCTTTTAAGCAATTTGTCGCAAGGCTGTCGCGACATTGAGGCGCGCAGCGCCACGAGAAGGAATTACGCCGGCCAGGATGCCGACGAGTAAGGCCAGAAACAATCCCTGAATCATGACCGACACCGGCATGATGAACATCCCGAGCGGTCCGAGAAACGGAGACCAGGAACTCTTACCAGCGTTGAGAATCAGATACGCTGGCCCCGTGCCAAGCGCTCCACCGCAGCCGGCGATGACCAGCGCCTCGCTCAACAACACGGCAAAAATGGTGCGCCGTTGGAAGCCGATCGTTTTCAGCACCGCAACCTCACCGATGCGTTCGCGGACACTCATGGCGGCAGTGTTGGCCGCAATCAACACGATGGCAGCAACCACCAGAAAACCCACCAACATCACGATCCGGATAATGCTCGCAAAAGAGCTCAAGTAGGTGGCGAGGAACGCATACTGCGTCTCGGTCACCGTCGGAACTGTGGCGTTGCGGAACTTGTCATCAATCGCCTTGATCACGTTGTTGAGGTGCTCAGGCTGGTCCACCATCACCATCAGCATGTTAATCCAGCCGCTGGAACTGAGGGCCTCGTAGGGACGGAGGGCCTCGTCAAAGTACTGCCTGGCAAACAGAAAGATGGTAGCGGCGGTGGCGCTCACAGCGGGAATTTCTCCAACAATTTTGAACGTGAGACTGATGCCAAACCAGGGGCTATCGCGCAGGGTGACCTCATCGCCGATTTTCCAGCCGAATTTGCGCATCGTGCGCACACCGACTAAAGCACCGTCACGCCGGTGCTCAAACTCTTCCAGCACCGCAGGGTCGATTTTGTAGTCTGACAACACCTCCCCGATGGTCTCAGTATCAACGGCGTAGTTCGGGAAGAAGTCTTTCGGCTCCCCGTAGACGCCGCCGAACCAGGTCAAATGCGTGACGCCGACAACATGAGGGATGGCACGCACCTGCTGCGCATACGCCAGCGGAAGGTTGCCAAAGG
>CAZAYE010000689.1:0-2841 GCA_964489255.1 uncultured Enterobacteriaceae bacterium | reverse complement strand
ACACGCGTAAGATCGTCGGCAGCGTCAGATGTGTATAAGAGACAGGAGGAAGCCTGATGACGCACCACCAGGGGAGAACGCCTTCAGTTTTCTTCCGCCACTCACACCACCACCGTATTCGTTGATGAACTCGCCGACTGGGAGGCCGAGGGGAATTTCGTAGACTCCAGGGCGTTCGACATGGCCGCTGAGCCCTATATACTTCAGCCCGTTGTTATTGCGCCCCTGACTCTTAAACCAGGCTGCGCCACGCTGCAGGATCGCGGGGATCATGCACAGGGTTTCGACATTGTTAATCAGCGTCGGTTTGCCCCACAGGCCCTGTGTTCCGGGAAACGGCGGCTTGTTCCGCGGCTCAGCTCGCTTTCCTTCTAACGCCTCTAACAGTGCGGTCTCTTCGCCGCAAATGTAGCCCCCAGCGCTGACAAAGATTTCAATGTCACAAGAAAAGTCCGAGTCCAAAATCCGCGAACCGACGAGCCCCTGCTTGCGTGCCTCAGCCAGGGCTTGAGCGAGGACGTGTTCTTGATGGGGATACTCGTGACGAATAAAGATGTAGACTTTCCGTGCGCCGACGACATACGCGCCGAGTAACGCTCCCTCGATCAACAAGTGAGGAAATTTCTCCATGAGAAAACGGTCTTTGAACGTCCCTGGCTCGCTTTCGTCGGCGTTTACGATTACATATTTTTCATCGCCCTTAGTGCTCCGCACGATTTCCCACTTCACGTTGGCGGGGAACCCGGCTCCACCCAAGCCGCGTAGACCGCTCTCTTCGAGCCTTTGGATGACTTTGCGCACATCTTGCGTTCTTAAGACTTCGCGCAACGCCGCGAAGCGGTCCGTTGTCTGGGTATAGGGATCAAGGGAAAGCGTGGGGGAGCCATGCTGCACGAAGGTGGAATCAGGAATTGTGCCCTGGTGGAACGCCGTCAGCAACTCCTGCAGCCGTTGTTCGTCTACTCCTGCATAAATGGTGTCGTTGATCGCGATTGCCGGCGCTTGGTCACAGCGCCCTAGACAGGAGATCCCGCCAACTTCACATCCGGGTATCTTCGCTCCGGATTGTGCTGCGGCTTGGTGCAATCGACGTGCGCCAGCGAGATGACAGGAAAGGTCGCGACACACTTTCACGTCCAAGCGGGGCCCTGGCCGTAAGCGAAAATGCGGATAAAAGCTGGCAACGGCTTGAATTTGGTACAGAGGGGTAGCCGTGCGCTGGGAAAATGCACGCAGTTCATCGTCAGGAAGATAGCCGTATCGTTCCTGAATCGCTTTGAGTTCGCTGATCAGGTTCATGAGCAGTTATGCTAGCACTTAGCCAAGAACAGTCTAGCGTCTAGAGTCTGCCAGTCTAAATCAGACCACACGACATTCGTACACTTTCCCACGCAACCACTCAGCCTTGTCATTCTGAGCGTAGCGAAGAATCTGACTCTGAGACCCTTCGCTTCGCTCAGGGTGACAGACCTGCTGGGCCAATCTGTTGTGGTTTGATTTAGAGTCAAAGAAATCGCAACTGCTTCGGACCCTAGACCCTAGACGCTAGACTTTTTTGTAGTCCCAGTGGAATCACCGTATTGACCAGGGCGCACAGGATGAGAAAAACCCCCATTTCGGCTTGAAAGCGTAAGGGAGAGAGCAGCCAGACTGCTGCGGTCGAGGCGAGAGTCAGACTGGTTGCGGCAAGCGCTGTTGTCTGGTCGGTTGATCCTCCATCTCGCGTCCAACTAAGAAACGTGGGAATAAGGATAGTGCCAGCACTGAGAAGCACCACTGGTAAGGTATACATGTTGAGATCAATGTTCCCCAGCCACAGCAAGGTGAGCATAATGCCCTGGGCCAGCAGGAGAGCCGCTGTCACTCTCAAAGCGGCACGGAACGTGCCTATCCCGACAAACGCCGCCGTCCATGCCAACAGCGCCAGCACGCCCAGCGTACTCCAATAGCTCCATTCGACCGCCGCGTGCATGGCGGCCAGCACTCCCAAGATGCCGCCGCCCACGCGGAATTCGACTCCTGAACCATCCTGTTGAGCGATGAACTCACGAGCCCGGTCTAGAACCCGTTCGACAATTATCGGCGAGTAATCTCGATAGAAAAGGGTCACCGCAGTTGTGCGGAAGTCGGTCGAAAGAAAACGCTCAACCTCAGTTGGCGTGGCTGCGGCGGTGATGATACGAAAGATTACCTGTCCGGCTGCGTCGATGTCGTCGGGGACCATCTCCCATTTGGGAATATCCTCGTGGAACATCCGGGTAATTGATTTGGTAAGGCCAGTAATAGCCAGGGCTCCACCGAACTGATCGTCTTCAGCCATATGATGTTGGAAAGCTTCCAATGCCTGCAGGGCCTGGGGATTACGGAAGGCGCCTTCACCAGTCGTGCGAGCAATGACGATAAGCTGGTTGACACCGATGAACCCGTTGTTCACCTGAGCAAAGGCGCGGTTATACGGGTGTGAGGGGTAGAAGAGCGTTGTCCCAAGCATTGCCCGACCGGCCTGAAGGTGCACGGCTGCCACTAGACCCAACAGGCTGAGCACGATCAGTCCTCCACGGGTGACCAGGGCAGGACGGAGCACGCTGTGTAGCCTTGTCACTGCGCGTAAAGCGAGCCGCTCTCCCCAGGAATTCGCTCCCTCCTGGACGCCGCGCAGGTGAAGGAGGGATGACCACAAGGGCAATAAGGTCCAGAGGGAAAGAAGGAGCCCAACAATCCATCCGACCCCAAGATACCCGAGTGCGGAGAGTGCTGGCACATCAGATCGGGTGAGGACAAGCAGAGTCGCAGCGTCGGCACAGAGAGCAGCCGTCAGCGGTCTGTCTCTTATACACATCT
>CAZAYE010000688.1:0-2847 GCA_964489255.1 uncultured Enterobacteriaceae bacterium | reverse complement strand
CATTTGCTGTTTCGCAGAACGAAACCTCGCATGTATGCTTTCTGCGTTGGTGTTGGTCCAATAGCAGGCTGGGCGGCTCGTGCGTCAACTTATTATCTTTTTAAACAAGTTGAAGAGCTCAGCGTGCGTGATCCTATTTCCCAACAACTTCTCCGTCAATGTGGAATTACTCATGCACGAGTGACAGCCGATCCTGCCTTTTCATATGAGTGGACCTGTCGTCAGGAGCGACAAGAAGATATTGGGATTATTTTTCGCGCGTGGAGCCATGCCCCAGATATTACCTCCGTTTTGCAGTCTCTGCTTACTGTCGCGCGTCGGCTCCGAACACAAGGACGTCGTGTTTCGTTTATCTCTTTTCAAAAAAGATATAGGACCGACCTGGTGCAGTGGCTGAAAGAAGAGGGACAGGAGGTGCTTGTGTGGGATCCGGTTGAGCAGGTGCTGGATGACTTTGTGGCAGAATTGGGCAAGTTTCGGGCCTTCATAACAATGCGTGCACATGGCCTTATCGTTGCCGCTCAGTTGAATGTCCCTTGTGTGGCGATTAACCTCGAACCGAAGCTTGAAATAATCGCTCGCGAGTGCGGACTGGAGCAGTTTGTTGTGGATCTGTGGGCATCTCCAGACGAGATTATCGACCGGGTGCTTGAAGCTGTAAACACGCAAGTGAATTTGAACGATCTCCTCGCGGGTAAGCGGTCTCAGGTTGAACGTGAGCGGCAACGCCTTATGGCCTGGCTGCGGGCCTCCTCTTGACCGGGGAGGGGCGACGCGAGATTCGAACCGGCGTCCCCGCCGCGTCGTAAGCGGTTGCAGAACACTTCTCCTTGCCAGGCACCGTCGAGCAGTCCTTGCAGAGACTTGCCCTCGCCATACGGCTGGGCCTTAGCCGCGTACTCTTCGTCCGACCATTCCAAGAACCCGAGCGGATCAGCAGCGCCATGATGTTGCAGACCGAGTTCATGGATGCTCATCCCTCCGTCCCGCAGGACCCTTCTGATCTCACCGATGGTTTGCTCTGGCTCGGGCACGTGTTCGAGGGCAGAAACCGAGTAGACGAGGTCGAAGGAATTGTCTTCGAAGGGGAGGAAACGATACCTGAGGAAAGGTTTTTTCCGTAAAGTATCGCCACCAGGTAAACCCCTCGACACAAGTCAAATAGTGCCGCAAGGTTTCATAGAAGGCGGGGCGCAGCTCAGAGATTCCTTCAATATCCACCCCAGCCGCACGCTCGCAGAACAGGACCCCGAGGTTGACCCCAGGACCGATCTCCAGCACGGCCCCAAGGCGTTGGCGAAAATGTTTGTGTACCAAGAAGTCAATCTCGGCGAATACATGCTGGGCGTACATGATGGAGTCATTGGCGTCGGACCGGGCCCGGATCAGCTTGACCAGCAAATCGTCCTCTAAGGCATGTGCCAGGCAATCAGCGGTATTCCCTTTCGCAGCTGAGCATGAACCGAGGAGCGTTGCCAGGAATTCTCTCGTGAACTCTGTATTGGCGGCAGCAACGGCTTTGCAGGTGTCCAATAAGGTTTGCGCAGTTGGCGTGTCTGAGGGGCTATGGAAAGCCTGTGCCAATCGACGTTTCAGCACACGCAAATATTTCGTCACGGACGTGGGATGATGACAGCCCCGGCCGTGTACATTAAGGATACGTGAACATTTCCGCTAGACTTCTAGGGAACTCATAGCCCCAGGGTCAGGGACTGAATAGACGACACAAGGCGCAGGAGCACACAATTTTCCTTCTCCCATCAAGGGAGAAGGCCAGGGTGAGGGTGTAGCGCCGCAGGATAGCCCCCTCCCTTTTCAGTTCCCTCTTCATCGGGATGAGGTCTGAACCGTCGAAAAAGAGAACTGCCCGGCCCCCGTTCTTTCTTTCAATTCCCTCTTCATCGGGATGTGGTCTAAGCCAGAGGAGTGCACACAGGCAATCGATCACTGCCCCCTGATCATCGGGATGCGCCACCGGCGCGCCGTAAGCGCGCAGCAGATCTGCGGCGGTTCCGTCCGGAGTGAGGCCGAGGATCGGGCGGCCGGCGCCGAGATAGTCGGCGAGCTTGGAAGGGAAGAACGGGCTCTCCGACAACGCCGCGTCGATGAGCAGTAGAGCGTCCGCCTGCGGCATGAGCCGTAGCGACGCCCTGTAGTCGACTGGAGCGTACGGCTGCCAGAGGCCGTCCGGGAGCCTTTCCACCCGCCCGTGTCTCGCCCCCGGGCCGAAGAAGTGACTGTACCACTCGAAGCGGACACCTTCGAGCGCCCGGGGTGCCGCGCGGGTGCTCGGGCGCAGGGCGTGCAGCAGAGGGGTCCGGAGTACGCGGGCCGTAGAAATTGCCGAGATAACGGATGCCGAGCTGCCCAGCGCGGTGCTGCGGCGAGGGGCCGGGATAAAGCTCGGGATCGAACGAGTGCGGCACGACGTTCCCCTTCTCCCGCGCCGCCCGGGGATGCGGATCGTACAGGAGTCTCAGCGTCCGCTGCGAAGGAGCCACGACTCGATCGGCACGCTCCAGGACTCGCTGCTCCCACCACCAGTTGATGCCCTTTGCGATCGTGTGATAGGTCGTCAGCGGGTTCTCGGTCCATGCGTCGCTGAAATGGGCCATCCATCGCAAGTGAGGCCACTGGAGCTTCAGGCGCATACCGACCAGGTGGATCGAGTGGAACGGTGAGCGGGTGATCAGCCCGTGGTACGCGGAGAGGGGTCGAGCCATGACGGCGGCGTAGGTCGTTCGCTTGAGCAGAACGAGCGGATCCGGAACCCGGAACAGGCGCTGAATCCCGAGGCGTCGCAGCGGGCGCCTGAACGCGAAGCGGCCGATCCGGACTGACAGCGCC
>CAZAYE010000687.1:0-2851 GCA_964489255.1 uncultured Enterobacteriaceae bacterium | reverse complement strand
TCCAGGGCTTTGCTCCCAACCTGCTCCGCGAAAAACCTACCCCAGAAAGCTCATTCTGGCTCCCTCTCAGAGGAGGGCACAGGTCCAGTTCTCTAGTCGGCTACAATCAGTCCATCACGAAATGAGATCTTTCGCCGAGCAAAGGCCGCAATATCAGCTTCATGAGTCACCACAATCATGGTGATGCCTTGGCGGTTCAGCGCCGTAAAGATCTCCATAACCTCCTTGCCCGCTGTGCTGTCAAGGTTGCCAGTGGGTTCGTCTGCGAGCACCAGTGCTGGAGTATTGACCAAAGCACGTGCGATCGCCACCCGTTGTTGCTGACCGCCGGACAATTGGCTGGGCATGTGGTGCGCCCGGTCTTCTAACCCAACCGCCTTCAACGCAGCCAAAGCGCGTGTGTGCTGTTCCTCCAGAGAGACAGCGCTGTAAACCAAGGGCAACTCGACATTCTCCAGGGCAGTGGTGCGCGGCAGGAGATTAAAGTTTTGAAAGACAAACCCTAACTTCGTGCGGCGGACCTCGGCGCGCTGGTCGGCGTTGAGGGTCGAAACATCCACCCCGTCAAGGAGGTAACGGCCCGAAGAAGGACGGTCGAGACAACCGAGAATATTCATAAAAGTGGATTTCCCTGAGCCAGACGCACCCATGACGGCAACAAAGTCGCCACGGGCAATGGTGAGCGAGACTCCGCGTAAGGCACGCACCTCAACTTCGCCGAGATGATAAACTTTGGTGAGGTGATCAACGAAGATGAACTCGGGGACAGCCACAGAGACGGTTCTTTCAGGGTGATAGCTGACAACTGAAAACTCTCCACCGGCCTTCTCTATCGTCGCCACCGCATACCAAAACCCGGCAACGTGGTTTGCGTGGGGCCTTCGTTACTCAACGTACGGACCCCGGTGACCACCAGGTCACCTTCCTTAAGCGAGCCGTTGAAGAGTTCAGCGAATGAGTCATCACTGATACCAATTTGCACTGAGACAGGAGTGAGTTCCTGCTCATCAGTGCGTATCCATACCCGACGTCGGCTTTCCTCCGGTCCAGCCTCAACAGGCTGACTTTCCGGCTGTCCCTGCCGTGGCTTCTGCCCGTTTCGCATACCGGTGCTGCGCATACGCGGCGGACGAAAACGTAACGCCGCCAGCGGCACTTTCAAGACGTTGTCACGGTGAGCACTGATGATTGACATATTCGCCGTCATCCCAGGTTTCAGGACGAGGTCGGGATTATCTACGCTGACTACCACATCATAAGTAACGACGTTCTGTATGATCTGTGGAGCATTACGGACCTGAGTCACCACCCCCCAGAACTTGCGCTCCGAATAGGCATCGACCACAAAGAACGCGCGTTGCCCTTCGCTGACCACACCGATGTCTGACTCACTAACATTAGAGTCTACCTGCATCTTGGTGAGGTCTCGCGCGATCAGAAATAACACCGGCGTCTGAAAACTGGCAGCGACAGTTTGCCCAACGTTGACATTGCGCTCGACCACAACCCCATCGACTGGCGAGGTGATGTCCGTGTACCCGAGATTAACTTTGGCTTCCTCGAGAGCGGCAGCCTGCTGTTCAACCCGAGCCTGGTCGAGTTGAAACTGAGCCAGGGCTTGGTCGTAATCACGCTCGGCCGCTTCGACTTCCTGCCTCGCAATGAAGTTTCGCTCAAAGAGCTCGCGCGAGCGCTTCAGCGAGCGCTGTTTGAACTCGAGGTCGGCCTTGTCCTTCTCTACCTGCGCCCGAGCTGTAGCGAGATTCGCCTCAGCTTGTTGGACTTTGAGGAGAAACGGGCGAGGGTCAATTTGGGCTACCCGTTGCCCTTGCTTCACCAGCGAATTGAAGTCAACAAAGATCTCCTTGATTGGACCGGACACGTAGGAGCCTACCTGTACGGTCGTTACCGGATTGACCGTACCAGTAGCAATGACTAGGCGTGAGAGCGAACCACGTTCGATCGCCGCCGTCAGATACGTGACAGGAGGCTGAGTGTCGCGCAAAGCCCACCACGCGCCTAATGCGAGGCCCCCAGCTAGTACGAGAAGAAGGGCCACCCTATAGAGATTTTTGCTTCCTAGAGTCACACTACGTTGCTCCATCCGGTTATTCCGAGCACTGTAAAGAATCGTGCTCCCTCGCAGTCTAGCAAAGGGCGATTCTCCAGCCATAAGGGCGCGTTGCAACGCACCCCTACCCGTGCGGGAATAAACGCTCTCGCAAGGACTCAGGCAACGGCAAACTGCTCTAAGAGACGCGTTTCAACGCCCAGGCAATGAGATCAGCCGTCCCCTCCTCGTCCCACACGCCGGAATCTATTAAAAGGTGATAGTATCCGGGATCACGCCAGTCGGCGTGGTAGAAGGTGTGCACGTAGTCAGCCCGCAACCGGTCCATCCCCGTAATGCGTCGTTCAGCCTCGGTGCGCGTGAGCCCTTCGGTTTGCATAACACGGGCAGTGCGTACCGGTAGCGAGGCAAAGATAAAGACATGGAGCGCATCCGGTCGATTCGCCAGAATGCGATTCCCCCCGCGGCCAACAATGATGGCCCGGCCTTCTTTGGCGACGTCTTCAATGATTCCCCGGGTCATGCGAACGAGTTGGGCGTCAGTCAGCCACAGAGGAGGGGGAATTTCATAAGCGGACTCGAACCCACCCATCCCAAAGAGTCCAACCATGCGTTCGATGAAGGAATCGACACGCTCGTCCTTCGCATCGACATACTCCTCGGACACCTTGTACTGCGAAGCGATCTGGCGCACGATTTCTTTCTCCCACACCGCCCAGTTCAGCCGGCGTCCGAGATCACGAGCGATGCGGCTTCCACCACTCCCATACTGATGAGAGA
>CAZAYE010000686.1:0-2851 GCA_964489255.1 uncultured Enterobacteriaceae bacterium | reverse complement strand
GGGTCACGGCGGAATAGAGCATGCCCAACGAATGGGGCATCGGCACCTCCCGCAGGCGGGTAATCGAGGCTCCTTCTCCCTTCGCCAACACCGCCGTGACTACCTCGCCCCGAGCATCCAGGGAAAGAATATTCGCGTTGGGAAAGGGCGAGCAAAAAAAGGCAGTCGCCAGGTGGCAATCGTGGTGGTCTACCACCTCCAATTTGACTCCTACAGCCTCGGCAAAGGCTTCGACATAAGCCCTGACCATCTGCAGGTTCTCGCAGTAACCGAACAGGTCTCGGGGGGAGTTACGGAAGTGGGACAAAAAGGGCTCGACTCTCCAGTCATTCAGGAGGCTACGGGTTACATCGTAGTAAAAGGCCAGATAATCGACCTCTTTCATGCTTATCCCTGCCTGTTGCAGGCAAAAGCGAATCGCATGATGCGGGAACTTCCCGTGGGCATGCTTTTGTTGAATAAGCCGTTCCTCTTCGACAAAAGCAAGCAATTCGCCGTCGCGGACCAGAGCCGCAGCAGCATCGTGAAACAGGCCAGCGACTCCGAGGATGATCATACAACACTCTTTTCCTCTTCTTCAGCAATCATGGCAAGCTGACGGTGTACCTCGTGTGCCACCGTTTCTTTGCTGACGAGCGAGTCATTAGACAGCAAGGAAAAAAAGAGTGTTGCCGCCCGAAACACCTCCTCTTCAGTGAGTTGCAAGTGGAACTGTTCCTCTATTTCTCGCAGCGCAGCCTGGCGACGGGATCGGGACCAGAACCGTTTTCTGTCCCCACGAATTTTCTGCACGATGGTGTTCCAGTGAGACATGAATCGATGGTTTTTCACTAGGCCCCTATACAACCCAACGGTGGCGCAGGCGACATATGCCCAGCTCGCGGGTGTCACCTTGCACGGTAAAGTCTTTCTCCACGGTATCGAAGAGCCTGAGTCCTGGCGGATCGAGCAGATGAGCGCGCAAGGTGTAGCTGCCGGGCAGCAGACTGAGGTCCGGCAGTTCATACACGATGCGAAACAGTCTTTCGCCAATCGCTTGCGGCTGCACCTTGTCAACATCACTTAAGGCGCCGTAGATCCCGGTTTTGTCGTTCCGCACCAGTCCCACCACGATCGCCGGCGCGAGGCCATCTGGCGTCTCGGCCACGATCTCAAAGCGGACGAGGTCCCCCATGGCAAAGCGCACGGCCTCTTTGCCAGCCGCATTGAGGAGCCGCACCAAGCGCAAGCGGCTGTATTCAGCCACCTCATGCTCCCCGCGGGTTTCTTCAGCGGGTTGCACGCGAGCCTCTATCTCACGAACGTAGTCTTCATAGCTATTGGTGACTTCTGCGGCACCCCCCATCGCCCGGACCTGCCCATGATGGAGCCAGAGCGCCTTCTGACACAACTTCCGCACATGATACATACTGTGCGAGCAGAACAACAGGCTCTTCCCCTGCGCCAGAAAAGCCTCCATCCTCCGGACACATTTCTTCTGAAAGGATTCGTCACCGACCGCCAGGACTTCATCAGTGATGAGGACATCGGGATTGATGGACGTCGCCACGGAAAAGCCCAAACGCATGAACATCCCGGTTGAGTAGGTTTTCACTGGCCGGTCGATGAAGTCCCCCAAGCCAGAGAAAGCAACAACCTCTGGCAGCAAGGCTTCAGTTTCTGGCTTGCTCAGCCCCATCATCGCGGCAGAAAAGTAGATATTCTCACGGCCGGTGTATTCCGGATGAAATCCGGTGCCGAGTTCCAGCAGTGCGCCCACTCGTCCCTTTACTTCCAGGCTACCTTGGGTAGGACGGGTAACTCCAGCGATAAGCTTCAGCAGGGTAGACTTGCCGGCCCCATTCTCACCAATGATCCCCCACGACTCTCCCGGTTGCACGGCAAAACTAACCCCTTGCAGAGCCCAGAAGTCTTGATGATGTACCTTACCGTTGAGGGAAAATACTTCTCGCAACCGGTCGAGGGGCCGGGCATAGAGTTTATAGCACTTGCCTAAATCGCGGCCCTGGATAACACATTCTTCCAAGCGCTCAGCCATCCTTCTGCTCCATGATAGGTCTAAAGCTGATAGCTGATTGCTGACCGCTTCTTTCCAGACAAAAAAGAAGGCAGGGGTGCGATACCCTTGCCTTCTCTCTAAGGGAGGAAGAACGTAAGGTCCTTGCCTCCTCGTTTATTTCTTTCTGGACCCTTTACATCACATCAGTGACGTTTACGGAACAAAATCGCACAGCCCGTCGGCAGATTCACTGAAGTCGCTGAAGCTATCCGCGCAATCGACGAACCCGTTGTTATCCAGGTTGTAGCCGATGTAGTTCTGACGGAAGTGATCAGTCTCCTGGGTAATATGCGACCACAGAAACCCGGTGTCCGGCATCGCAAAGAGCAGCACGCCGCGATACTGGTGCAGAGTTTTGCACTGCCCAATCCCAGGGAGATTGTTGGGATTGATGATGTTCACCTCATCCAGCAGGGGGACTGGCGTTGAGATCCTTAGCTCGTCTTCGCACCAGAGGTTGGCCTCGACGCTCGGCGCACGCAGCAGGGTGTTGACATCCAACTCCGACGCCACCGGAAACGCGTTGCGCTTCAACCACACGAAGATCTCGGTCTGCGAATCCACAAATGGATTGACGTCAAACCGCGCGAATACGTGGTTACCAGACCACGGCGCCCCACAACCCCCAAGGGGAAATCCCGGTACGGTTCCACAGGGAAATACCGGCGTCGGCCCCGGAATAAGTCCGAGCGAGGCCTCTACGGTATCGCCGCCAACCTTCCGCAGCCCGGTCACCCTCCCAGTGGACTCATCCACCACCGCGGTCGGCGTGGGAATCTCCGTGGCAAAAAA
>CAZAYE010000685.1:0-2859 GCA_964489255.1 uncultured Enterobacteriaceae bacterium | reverse complement strand
CGTACTGGCTGTCAAAACAGTTCGGTATCCCGTATGACCAGCGCAATTCCCTGGACAATGTCGGTCATCGCGTCAGCTAGCAGCCCGCCGGAAGCCGTGTAGATGATCACGACCGCCGCCGCGACCGTGATCGCGAGGGTTGCGCCCAGATCGGACGACGCGGAAAGCACCTGACCGAAGGCACGGATCTGCGCCGCCGCCCACATTACCGACGCGGGGGCCATCATAAGAACGGCAAGCCGTTCCACACCCGTGGAATAGCGGATCCGGAAAAGATCGGCCAGCGTGGTCAGCTTCCGACGCCAGAGCGGCACGGCAAAGACAAACCCCATCAGGAACAGGCAAACCCCGTAGCCAAATGGATCTGCGGAACCACCGGACAAGCCCTCCGCGTAGATGGCGCCGGCCGATCCGATACAGGTTTCGGCGCCAAACCAGGTGGCAAAGAGGCTAAACGTGGCCAGACCGTAGCCGAGGCTGCGACCGGCGAGCAAATAGTCCTCCTGAGTGGTAATCCGCCTGGAGACCAAGACACCGATCAACAATTGCACCAGCACATAGACCAGGACACCGATCAGGACTGCATTCATTGTTCAGCCAAAGAAATTAGGTCACTGCCTCACGCTGGTTGCCAATTGGTCTGCTCGTGAAGGGAGTCGTGGAAGAAGTGAAGCGAGGCCTGGGTTAAACGACTACAAGGGGGTGAGCCATCCGCTACCTTTGTCCGCCTTCCCAGTCCAGCCGGTCAAGCTCTGCTATGTGCAGGGATTCCCGGTTGGTGCCCAGCTGCAGGGCTCCACACAGGCGGGTAAAGGTTTCCTGGCGAGCGGTCAGATGGTGGTGTTCCTCGGCATAGAGACGCTCCACGGCGGCCGCGACTGCGGCCTGGTGATTTTTGAAGCGACCGCGGCGTACCAGCTCATCCAGCTGGACCAAGGTGCGCTCCGGCAGCCTGAGGGAAGAGCCTTGCTTGCCTGATCTAACACTCATAATGGAAGCCTCCGTTCGTGTGTTAGCTGAGCCCTAAATCATATGCAAAGCCAACATCAGTTAAGAAAGCGTATTAAGCAGCCACAGAGATGTCAAGAAAGGTCGCCCCAGCGACTTATATGAAGACTGCGCATAATTCGGATGTAGGGGTCCGATTCATCGGACCCGTATCTGGGCTTGATAAATCAAGCCCCTACAACTCTGGCACCCTAGGTACCTCGTGCCCGCCTGGCACGCCCGGGCAGAGTAGCCGGAGCGAAAATGCTTTGAAAATTCGGGGTTTGGAATTATGCGCATGCTTCGACTTATATACAGCTCTACCTCTGACTTGACGATTGTAGAGCCCGTGACTCACATAGATCCGAAGTTGAAAGTGCGCATTTGATGTACTACGTTTATAGCGTATAATGGTCATGCGTGTTCGAGTGGGATGAAGCCAAGAGCCGTAAGAACCTGCGGGAGCGCGGCTTCGACTTTGCATTTGCTGCCCGCATCTTCGACCAGGACGTGCTCGAACATGAAGACACACGCCGCAACTATGGCGAGCGGCGCATCGTGGCGCTGGGAGAGATCGAAGGAGAAGTGTTTGTGGTGGTTTATACCTGGCGCGGTACGTACCGCAGGATCATTTCTGCACGCCGCGCAAATAGGAGGGAACGCGATGCCTATCGTCAGGCGTACAGCCAAAGAGATTCGTAAGAGTGGCGGGCGTGTCAATTGGGAAAGGGTCCGGCACACAACGGAGGAGGAGATCGCGGCCCAGATTGCCGCCGACCCGAATACTGCTCCCGAGGTCGGTGACCTCAGGGAGTTTCGCCGCGTCTACAACCCGCCGGTGCCGGATGTCAAGGCAATCCGCCGGAAGCTGGGGCTGTCCCAAGCCGCGTTTGCCCGCCGCTTTGGGTTCAGCGTCCGCACAGTGCAGCAGTGGGAGCAAGGGCGGGCGATTCCTGACCGCCCTGCACGCCTGCTCCTCAAGGTGATCGAGCATGCACCCCGGACGGTTGAGCAAGCCCTCGCCAGTTGAGCGGTCCTCTGGCTGTGGACTGGTGTGGAGTCGTGCACCATGGAGCCACTTATGTCTATCAGAGCCAGATAGGAGACCACTGTGAATCCTGAACTGGAACTTGCACGGGAGCTTCTAGGGGATGCTAAGCTCCTCCTGGCCCATATGACAGCCCAAGCAAGTGTAAACCTGGCTGAGCAAATCATTGCCAAAGTAGAGGGATATCTTGATGCCCAGAGCCCGTGACCTTCAACCGATTTCCTTAGGGCAAGCCGTGGAGATGTTCAAGGCGGATTTCTGTAAACGGTATCCGCACAGCCGTTTTCTGATTGATGGTGAGGGCTACGAGGATGAGACCTTAGACTTGAACATCCACGTAGATGGTGACCAGCTCGAACTGGAGCAGTACGCTATCGAGATAAGCCATGCGGTCCAGCAGGCCACAGGGTACTTTATTCTCCCTTTCATTCTCCCTGCCTCTGAGTATCCGATTTGGTAAAAGTTCGTGGCCGAGGTTGTTAGTAGATGAGCTTACCTGCTACGTTGCCGAACGGCTATCTTCCGCTCGGTGTGCACGAGGCGACGCAAGGTGAAATTGTCGATCGCTTCGGCACAGGCACGCCGCGTCGTCAAGCATTGGCGGCCCGGCTGCAAGAGCTACTCAGCCTGGCTCGAGCGACGGGGAAACTGCGGCGCGCGTTCATTTGGGGCAGCAATGTGCGCAGAAATGTGCATTAACATTTAAGGTGCTAAAGGAGGCAGAATTGGCCGGTGAGGAAGCAAGCCACAGCCATGATAACGGTCGACTGGCACTCTTTGCATCCCAGGAGACAGATCCATGGAGGTCTATACGATCGGTTTTA
>CAZAYE010000684.1:0-2867 GCA_964489255.1 uncultured Enterobacteriaceae bacterium | reverse complement strand
TCATGAAATGCTTCTGGCCATGTGTAATTCGTACATATTGCTGATACTGGCCCCAAAGACCAGGCAGCGAAGATTTAATCTCGGTCACAATCTTTTCCTTATCTTTTGCGCTTTTAACCGCAAGAATGTCGGGAAAAGAACCAGCGAAGAACTCGTTATCCTTTACCTCTTGCATATCCCACGGTGGGTTGCCCAGCACCACGCCAAAGCCACCGCTCCATCCTACCTGCTCGTTCTCCGGCTTTTCACTTTTTCCCGGCACGCGAAATACATCAGGAAAGGCCAAGTGCCAGTGGAAGAATTGATATTGTTGGGCGAGCCGTTGGATCTCGTCACGCATCCAGGAAGAAATGGAGAAGGGGGTTTGCTCGATCCTGCGAAAGACCTCTTCAGTGATTGGGTAGGGCAAGGGCGACCCGGTGGGATCGCCCCTACACTTCTTCCACACGAATGCTGCGCACCAGGCATCGGCCCACAGGCGTCCATAGAGGTAGCCGCTGGAGCGCACCAGATCTTCGTAACGCTCCTGCTTGTGCCGCACGCCCGCAATGGTATCGTCTGAGATCTCCTCCAAGCTCAGCAGACCAGCAGCGAGGTCTCCTAGCCGTTCCCATGGTTGGAGAGATGCATCGAACAATGACCCTTGCCCTTTCCGCTCCTCTCTATTCAGCTTCTTGAACTTTCGACCCACCTCCTTGTCGTCGCCTTCGATGGGATCGAATGCTTCATCGGGAATACCCTTCTTGAGCAGCGCTGGTGTGGCTCCGAGCAAACTGTTGCCGCACTGGATACGATGATCGAGGAACGAAAGTGGCTTGCCAGGCTCTAGCGCCTCCATCCATAGGCTCACCTTGCAAAGCTCGACTGCCATCGGATTAACGTCCACGCCGTAAATGCAGTGACCAATGACATCACGCAGTGCTGTGCGCGTTGCATCAGGAGACGGCTCGTCATCACCAGTGCGGACTGTGGCCAGGCGCTTCGCAACGCGATGAGCGGCAGCTATCAGAAAGTGACCACTCCCGCATGCTGGATCACAGATCTTGAGTTTGAGGATTGCTGCTTCAGGGTTTTCCTGTCGCGCTGCCTCTTCCAACACGGGATCGAGAGCCGAATCGAGGAGGCACTGAATAAGGCTGGTTGGGGTATAGTAACTGCCGGTGGTCTTGCGTTCGTGACCACTAGCGGTCTTGAGCTCGAACTCTCCCGCATCAACATTTAGGATTGGATGCAATTCCAGCAGTGACTCGTAAACACTGCCCAACTCCTCAGATCCAAGGTTTTTATAATCGACAAGCCTGCGCGAGTGACTGTCTGTAGAAAATGCCAGCGCACGAACGGTATCCAGCAGATCGTGATTGCTGATTTCGCATTCCTCAAGATCAGGAACCGCCTCTGTCGAAAAGAGAAAACTGCCCAAGGCAGGAAGTGCGAGTTCTGAGCATCCGACATCACAGCCAAGCTTCTGCATGACCAGCCGAAGACCGTGGTAGAGGTCAGCATGCCGTGTACCAACACGGCGCTCAGCTAAGCGGCGCAATTTGGCCGTAGAATAGAAGCGTTGGTAGCGATCACGTGCAGTCGGGTCAGCCCGCGGGTCTAGGAGGAGGTCTCGGTCTTCTGCCACAAAGAGAAAGAGTAAGCGGTAAACCAAGCGAAGGAGCTGGCGGTAGTACTCATGCTTTTCCAACGCCCCTGAGCGAAGCTTGTCACGCAATCCCTGGTTTGCTGGATGGGTCAGAAAGCCACGGCCAAGGGCAGTAATGGCCTCTTCGACTCCGACACGGAGTTGATCCAGCGCGCGAGTGCCCTGCTCTTGGGCTGTGCGGGACCAGCGTTCGAGCCAGCATCCTTCTGGTCGTTCGGCTTCGACCCGGGACTCATGGCAGAGGAGCCAGAGGAGAACGAAGTCCGCATAGACCTCGCCTTCCATCATGGCTTCGAGATCAAATTCAACGTACGCCTGTCGTGTCAGACTGGAGTTGTCCCGGAGAATGCGTAGCCGCAGTCCGTTAGAAACGAACCTCCCACAAATGCTCGTCAGAGCGATTGAGCAGTTCTTGCACCAACCCGTGCGGGCTGCTCCGCGACGCACCAGCGACGCCAGCAGTGCGAGTATCTAGCTCTACTTGACAGCCGACCAGATGAATCGGTGTATGCTGCCAGCCGTGCGAGATTGGATAACTCTTCCCTTCGACTTCAATAGCTTTGGTGGTAAGCAGGCGTCCATAGCCGAGTTCAGAAAACAGCGGAAGCAGCCAGCGTTCTCGCGTGACCGTCGTACCGAGATCGCCAGGAGGCAGTTTTGCCCGCGCCTCTCGAAACGTGGCCCACGTGCCCACCAGACGATTCCAAGCGCGGTTCGTTGCTTCGTTCAAGCGCTCGCCTTTGTCTAAGTGATAGTCTTCCGGAGTGAGTCCGCTTAGATTGCGATCGCCAGTAGCAACGCGTTGTAGCAGGTCAGCAGGAAGGATCGCGCCTTCCGCGCGGAGAGTAGTGAAAGAAACGCGCTGGCGGAGCTGCATCCTAGTTCTCCTGTTGAAGCATGGGGAGGAAAGCGCGCGGAGTTATGATACGTACACCTTCGTACTCTCCAAGATCGAGCAGATGTCTGTCCCCGCTGACCACGAAATCCGCACGGCCTTCCAGCGCGGCAACAAGGTATTTGTTGTCGTCAGGGTCGGCAACAACCGCGGATAGAGAGGCAGCGCCTTCCACGGAATCGGCAATCAGGCCAAGGGCGGTCACCCACAGGTCGAGTTCCTCATCAGTGACAGTCATGTATTTCCGCACACGCGGGTATGAGAGACAACGGCGCAGCTCTTCGAGAATAGGAGCCGAGACGACGAGTACGAATGCATGATTCT
>CAZAYE010000683.1:0-2877 GCA_964489255.1 uncultured Enterobacteriaceae bacterium | reverse complement strand
GCGCTACTAGTTGGTCGACAATCTCCGAAACTGCCGTTGTGTCCCCGTCCGCGGCGTGACTTAGTTCCCGCCCGTTGCAGAATTCAAACACTTCCAGCAATTCGACTGGCCGGGCTACTCCGGCGACTAAAGCTTCCCGCGTGACCGAGAAAACGTCATTGCGCAGATCTTCGTTACTTTGTGCCCACGATCGCCTAAAAGGCAAACTTGCGTACGGGGCCCTTTCATCCGCGGCGCGTATGGCCTCGCACATCCGTCTCCAACGGCCCCATGTATTGGCGGGATCGATGAGGCGCGCCCGGAGGTGGATTGCCTGCCACGGAAGTCGGTCGCCAACTCGTTCGGTGAGCTCGTCTAGGAAGCCCTCTACCGCCTCCCTCGCATGGTCGAGCTGTCCGTTTGCGAGATACCAGTTCCCGAGCGCGACTGCCGACGTGAAGTCCAACCGCTCTTCCTCGCGGGCCCTTTCGAGTATCCCAACAGCGCGTGCGACTCTTGCCCACGGAACTTTCGCACTGCGAGCGAGAGTAAGGATGCCAGTTGCGACGCGGTTCGCTTCACGGGAATCCCACTCGGCGAGACGTAGGACCTCGTCGAGTTCCGATTGCTCCTCGTCAGGATTCAACTTGGCCCGTGCCATTGCCAGCGTCATAAGTACGTTTATACGTAACGCCGCGTGCGTTTGGGATAGGGGAACGGCCGCGGCACTAGTAGCGTATCGCGCCGCCTCATCGTAGATGTGCGCTTCGAGGTAGGTGAGTGCGAGCGTAAGCTGCAAGTGGACAGCACCCACAGAACCAGGGGGCTCCGTATCTGTGAGAGGCAACAGTAGCTCGACGGCGTTGTCGAAACGTCCCAGTCTCCTCAGAACAATAGCGCGATTCCGTTGAAGAACCCTGTGTTGAGCTTCCGGTTGCTCAACGAGTTCCAGTGTGGAGTCTGCTATATCGTACGCTCTCAGGGCATGCTTGTACTGATGCAGATACCGTAGGGTGTTGCCACACTCCAGCAGGAGCGAGAAGGCCCGCAGCGGCTCCACATGCGTGATGACAGACCATGCTTCCTGGAGAAAGGTGGAGGCGATCCTACGCGCCCGTTGCTCGTCCAACTCTTGGTTGAAGACCTCCAGCGTGCGCACGACGAGTAGGACGAACCGAGCCAGTTGGTCAGCGTTCCGCGCTTTATCGATTGCCAAGATAGCGAGTGCTTCCGCGGCTCCTGCTCGTCCGGACCGCATATAACCCCGCATCCAATAGGCCACGCCACTGGCAAACCGTTCGTCCAAGTCTGCTTCATTGGTTGCGTACGCCTGGGCTGAGTGCTCCAAAACCTCAAAATGCTGTTGAGCTAATTCGAAGTCCGACACTTCCTCTTCGTTCGGAAACTGCATTCGGAAAGGAAAGGCCCGGAGTTCCTCAAGGAAGCGCTCCATATGACCAAACCGGTGGAAAAGCTCGAAACACATTTGGAGCGCTGTTGCGTCGCGAAGACCAATGCGTTGAATCACTAGATCCCAGAGCTCTTGGAATCGAATCGTCCGGCCAAGCACCTGCGGACTCAGGAGCATGGTCTGGGACATCTCGACATTCGGGTGTTGATACAACCGAAAGACCTCGACCATGAAGCGAGTCCACTCGGCGCTGCGAGGGTTGTCACGCTGCGCTGCCGCGTGTACACAGGCATTGATATATTCCTTCCGCAGTCGGGAAGAGAGCTCTTGAGAATTAGTGATAATCGCATCCTCCCCCCCTCGACACTTAGCAAGGAACTGTGCAAAAACCTCATGGACAAAGCAGTCGGGATCTACGTGCTCTTCAAGCAGGTCGAGATATGTGTGGAGGCCCGTGTGATGGAATGCCCGTTGATAAAGGTCGTCTGCCAACTCTGCGACCACGGTCGTCAGCAGATCTAGCACGATGCCACGCTGCTGCTCCTCTGAGATCGGAGGAACTGTGACGAGCGCTGGTGAAAGTGTGCCGTCACTCATCGCCTTCATGATGAGGAGGACCGGTTTCGTCAGGTACAGCTTTAGGCCCTCTTCGGTCACCGGAGCATCGTCTCCGACAAAGAGAGGGTTCAACGCCTGTTGAACGAGCGCATCGAGCCAGTGCCGTACGACTATCCTGAACTGGCTGTAATCCTCGACCTCTTGGACCGTGAAGCGGTTTAAAACCTCGCTGTACGCATCTTGCAAGTGGGTTCTTAGGTGATGCATAGACCCAAAGAGCACTAACTCCAAGCTGTCTTCATGCAAAGCAATGGACGGCTCGACGATCACGGAGGTCGACTTGCTGCAGACGGCACATTTCCACACATTCAGGGTTCCAGACGCCAAGGCGATCGCTGTTCTCACATCCGTTGGGAAGCTCAAGACAACCTCAAGTTCGCGATCGGAAAACGGTGTCTGACAGGCTGGGTTCCCGCATCTGACTGCTGACATGGCCTACTCCTTTTAACAAGAGGCCCATGGCCTGGTAGGTATTGTTCCTCACGCGCTTTCTCCGAGGCCTTTCCCCCGCGTTACCCCTGGTGGTCCTCCCATACCCCGTCCTGTGGGGCCTGGCCAGCGCCAAGTGGCTATGGCGGAGCCGTCGCGGCCCCTGGCGGGCACTGAGGCCTGAGGCGGCGAGTCGCGCCTCCGCCCCATCCACGCCAAGCGCTCCGTCTCAGCACGCGGTAGGCCACCGTCCACCACCATGATCGCTGCTCGTTCGTTCTATGCTCACGGAGATCCTCCGGCGCCGCGAGCACCTCTGCCCCAGTCGCTGGCGCCGCTGGCCAGACGTCGTTTCCCTCTTTATACCCCCCATACGCCACCGTCAACGGTGTGCTCTTCTCGCATGGACAGCCCCTTAGTGCGGTGCGGCGGCTCTCAGA
>CAZAYE010000682.1:0-2882 GCA_964489255.1 uncultured Enterobacteriaceae bacterium | reverse complement strand
GTGCTCGATCCGCGTGACAGGCGCACCATGCTTATGGCTGCGCGCACTGGGCATCTTGGGCCTACCGTCTTTCGTTCCACTGACGGCGGCAAGAACTGGAAAGAGGCGTCCAGGCCGCCCGCATTTCGCCAGGCGGCCGAGGGCGAGGTGGGTCGCGTAGTCGATCACGTCTTCTGGCTGACGCCCGCGCACCCGAGTGAGCCGAACGCCTGGTACGCTGGAACCTCTCCTCACGGCTTGTTCCGATCAGAGGATGGGGGCGACACGTGGGAGCCTGTCGCTGGCTTCAACGACCACCCGAGGCGCCCGAGCTGGAGCGGTGACGAGGGGCCCCAAGGCACTCCGGATGGATCAAAGCTGCACTCGATTCTGATTGACCCCCGTGATCCGAATCACATGTACCTTGGGCTTTCAGGCGGTGGTTTCTTCGAAAGCACGAACAAAGGGGCTGACTGGAAACCGCTCAACGCGGGCTGTCGCGCTGACTTTCTGCCGGATCCCTATCCCGAGTACGGACACGATCCACACTGCGTGCGGCTGCATCCGCTTGCGCCGGACATTCTCTATCAGCAAAACCATTGCGGTATCTATCGCATGGATCGGAGAGAGGGAAGCTGGGTCCGCATAGGCGAGAACATGCCTAAAGACGTCGGCGATATTGGCTTTCCCTTGGTAATGCACCCGCGGGATCCGAAGACCGTGTGGGTATTCCCGATGGATGGAACCGAGGTGTGGCCACGAGTCAGCCCGGGCGGGAAGCCGGCCGCCTACGTCACCCGTGATGCGGGTCAGACGTGGCAGCGGCTCGACCGGGGCTTCCCGCAGAGCCAGGGCTGGTTCACTGTGAAGCGTCAGGCGATGACTGGCGACGCGCATGAACCTGTCGGACTCTACTTTGGCACGACCAGCGGCGAGGTCTGGGCGAGCACAAACGAAGGTACTGACTGGACTTGCATCGCGCGTCACCTGCCTGAGATCTACGCGCTCGAAGCGGCGGAGCTCGAGTGATGAAGGTTTATATTCCGACACCTCTGCGTTCGTACACGAAGCAGCAAGGTGAAGTTGACGGGCATGGGTCAACGGTTGCGGAGATGCTGGCGGACCTGGACTGCCGCTTTCCGGGCATGCGTTTCCGGATGATCGACGAACAGGGCGGGATCCGCCAGCACATGCGGATCTTCGTCAACGGCGAAGAAGTAAAAGGCCTGGACGTGCCACTCGTCGCTGTGGACGAGGTGCATATCTTGCAAGCGTTGAGCGGAGGGTAAGGACAGGATTTAGGATTCAGGTGCCGGGTGTTGGGTGTTGGGCCTCGCGTTTCACGTAGGAGATTGCGGTAGTCATGTTAAATACGTCCGAAATCATTTCCCTTGTAGCGACGAAAGACCCCGCCAGAGCAAGGGCGTTTTATGAGAATGCTCTTGGGCTCTTGTTCGTAAGCAATGAGCCATTCGCTCTCGTGTTCGATGCCAGCGGCATCCCATCATCCCCCAATTTGTCCGACCTACCGACTGTTGCAATTTCGTACTATGATCAGATAAAGCAAAAGAATACTGTGTTCATCCAGTACGGCTATGAGGCAAAAAAAACTTTCTCACCAGAAAACAATCGGCAAGTACATCGTCTCTAATCCTCACGTCTGTCACGGAGCGCCCACGTTTAAAGGGACACGGAAGCTCGTCCGCGACTGTATCGAGATGGCGGCGACTGGTCTGACGATTGACGAACTTGCTGTCCGTGCTGACCTTCCTCGCGAGGCGATTGTTGAGGCGCTGCACCTTGCAGCAAAAACTTTGCACCGTTATTACACCGGGCGTCCTGTGGTGACCTCCCGCGAGCAAGAGCGGCTGAGCACTTCAGCATGAGCCGCCATGTTCTCGACGAACTATTCGACGACACCGTTTTTGAACGTCTGAAGTCCCAACACATTGCTATCGACAAGATCGGAGCAGGGTTTGGCAACACAGGCTGGTCCGATGAAAAGATTCTGCAAGCTCTTCAGAGCAGCGGGAAAACCTTTCACACCAGAGATCACGGTTTTTACCGCCTCTCCTGTCTTCACCCTTCTTACTGCATTGTGTGCTACGACGTACCGCTGGGAGAGATGACGTTATACATTCGCCGTTTCCTTCGACATCCTCTGTTCAACACACACGCCAAACGCTTAGGAAAGGTGGTCAAGATCACGACTCAGCGTATTGAATTCTGGCAAAGAAGGCATTCTACCAAGACCATCGTTCGTTGGTAGTGCGAAGCCCAACACTGGCCGGGGCTTATTGGGCAACACAGCGCTTTTGCCCAACTTACCGCCTAGAGTGAGAGAACGAAAGGTTGCTTGGCCGGACTGCCCTCACCCCGACCCTCTCCCGCATTGCGGGAGAGGGAGACCGAACGCGTTGGAGAATTTTACCGCGTCCGCTCCGCCAACCTGATCCTTCCTCGTGCGTCCGGCACCGTAGGGTCGAGCGCAAAGCGCAGCCTCGGCAGGTCGGTATCGCAACGGACAAAAGTCGCAGTGATGGGGCTCGTGCAACGCAACCGCTTGTCCCCGCCCCAGGCGTCTGCCTGCAAGCCGAGCAAACGTGCCCGCCCGCGTTGGGCGTTATGGAAGACGTATTCGGGGTCAACTTGAATCAGGACAGGTTTCTCTGCACCGTTCTCCTGCATCCGAATCAGATGCAGACTATCGGCGTAGGTCACGTCCGAGCCCGCAATCTGCTCAGGAGCTTGCAATTCCATCTCCAGGATCGTCTGTTCCCCACGCTGTACCCGTCCGACGATCCGGTCATGGCGGGGGTCGAGCGTGATAGTGCCCAAGTCAATCATGAACCCCCAGCGTGCGCGCAACTCAGTCGCAGCCTTCTCTGAGTCGGTGTATGCTC
>CAZAYE010000681.1:0-2889 GCA_964489255.1 uncultured Enterobacteriaceae bacterium | reverse complement strand
AGCAACAAAGTCAGATCGACGGCCAAAAGCCCCTGGCAGGCGACAATCCAGTTTCGCCGCCTTCCCCAGAGGTCGACCGCTGGCGCCCACAGGAACTTGAGGGTCCACGGCAGGCCAGCCAAGCTGATGAGACCAATGTCAGCGAGACTGACTCCGTGCGTGCGGAAGTACACGGGAAAGGCGTCGAAGAGCAGGCCGAAAGGAAAGCCCTCGGCGAAGTACAGAATCGCGACCCAGGTCAGTTTGGAACGTGTCGATAAGTTGTCAGTCACCAGTTGTCAGTTCTCAGTTTTTGAGGGGGGGGATCACCGGCTACGCACGACACCGACTTTGCCGCAGTATTGTTCGATTGGGCAGAGGCTGCACTTAGGCGAGGTCGGATGACAAATCGTCTGGCCCATGGCAACCAGCAGATCGTTGATCTCGATCCAGTACTGTTGAGGGAGCTTAGCACGGAGCGCCATCTCAGTTTCTTCAGGGATCTTCGTGCGGACGTAGCCCCAGCGATTCGAAATGCGGTGGACGTGTGTATCGACACAGATCCCCGGCTTTTGGAATCCTTGGGTAACCACTAGATTCGCGGTCTTGCGACCGACTCCCTTCAATCTAAGGAGCTCGTCAATTTCATCAGGTACGCGGCCACCATATTCCTCGACCAGTATGCGGGAGATATCGAGCACGGTCTGCGCTTTGGTCTTGTAGAACCCCACCGGATAAATCGCGCGCTCGATCTGCTGCGGCGTCAACTTCAGCATTGTCTCTGGCGTATCTGCTAGCGCGAACAGGCGACGAGCGGCAGGGCCGGTGGTTTCGTCTTTCGTACGTAGGCTCAGCAGGCAGGCAATGAGCACTTGGTAGGGATCACGGGAGAGCGAAGCCATTTGACTCACGACCGGTGCTGACCAGGAAGGCGCGGCCTCGCGCAGGATCTGCATGACGATGTGGATTGTCCTGTTTGTAATCATCGCCGACCCCTTCCCCGTCTTTTCAACCTTCAGGACTGCGGGTGTGTCAGTCTGCCGAGGAACAGAATGCTCCCTGAGCGGGTATCTCGGATCAGGAACAGAAACGGATGGTCCGCGCGGAAAACCTCCGGCGGCGGACCGGCGGCGGTTGCTCGCATACCAACACCGGTGGCAGCGGCAGCCTCGGTACCCTCCTCGTTGACATCGACAAAAGCTTTGTGAATCACTGCGGAGATAGCAAGATTTCCTTCTTCGCTCATACCAGAGAAATCAGCTTTATCGCTGAAGGCGAGCGGCATTCCCATCGCAGAGAGCGTCTGATGGAGAAGAAATTCCGCGGTAACGGTGAACTTTGGAAGAGTCACGATGACTTCCTTCGGTTGCAGTGCTCGCAACCACTCTGTCAGTTTCTGCGCCGTCAACGTTTGTGCAAACGCTGATAAGCCTTCTCTCTCCTTAGGCAGGAATACCACCATCGCAAGGGTTGCACCAACGTACGGGAGTTCCAGGGCTTGAAAGCTGCCGCCATCGAAGTATTTGAAAAACTGAGTCTGGTGCATCATTGGCACGGTGACCTGTTGCGTTGCCGTCACATGAAACGCCTCCTGCTTGGTCTCAGATTTCCCGAAAGGATGCAGCCAATCCCCTTTAAAATAGACGGCGTTGGTCAACACCAGCCGAGTCAGAGCATCGAGTGTCCCTTGGGGGATCAGGTCCTTAATCTTCTCTTTGGTCTGTTGCTCCACCCAAGCGTTAATAGTTTTGCGGGCCTCTTCGGCGGCGGTGCGGAAATCGACTTCGTGCAGTCCCGCACCATAATGGGTTCTCATTGTTTGGAGGAACTCCTCGCGAAAGTGAGAGCCTTTTTGTCCCCAGAGTGCGTTGGCGATATGAAATTGGTAGCCACGGTGTTCAATATCGGCCAGAAGGTCTTTGTTGAGGGCAGCAAACGTGGCATGCATCTTTTGCTGGTCCGGAGGAAAGTGCAGAACTGTTGCCATCTGCTCGGTAGTTTGGCCGCGGGCACCAGCATACGTCATGGCTAAAGCAGTCGAGAGACTCAGTGGCGAAAAGAAAAGATTGCCCTCTTGCTCGCGAAGCTGGGCATAAAGGTCCAGTGCAAAGGCTGTGTTTCCCTGGACGACAGCAGCCGTATCAGCTGTCTCTTTGACAGCCTGTTCCTCTGCGGCCCAGCTTTTCATGCCAGTTCCCCAAAGAAAAAGGAGAGAGAAAAAGATAGAGAAGGGCTTCATGAAGTTGTTCGCTAGATCCTCCGTCTGTTGTCAGAACAACATACTTGGGCAGCCGGCCCGGGTCAAACAAAGGTGACCGTTCAGCGAAGTGAGCGTCGGAAGGAAGGACTCAGCGTCCCGCGGGCCACTTCGGCAACAGGTCCCTTCATGGTGAGGTTGAAGTCTGCATCCACGTCAATACGCAAAGTGCCGCCTGGAGCTTTGACGGCTACTGGGCTCTTAATGTGGGACCGTCTCACCATATCTTTCCTGGATTCAAAATCCCCTTGGGATCGAAAAGCTGCTTAATCCCTTTCATGAGCTCCAGCGCCGCGCCGTGTTCTTGTTGTACGTACTTGCGACTACCCAAGCCGATGCCATGCTCGCCAGAGGCGGTGCCGCCGACTGAGAGAACAAAAGCCACAATCTCATCTTTGGCTTGATTTGCGGTCGCCCAGCGCGCGGCATCATTCGGATCTTCGCGCAGCAACGCGTGCAAAATGCCTAGCCCCGCGTGGCCGAACGTATGCAGGACGACCCCGTGCCGTTCGGCAATGGCGTAGCTCTCTTCTACCACTTCAGGCAAACGCGAGATGGGAAAGCCCATGTCGGTGCGGATAGTCTTTGCTTGGGGGTCGAGTGCCTGAATCGCCCGGGTGGTGAAGTGGCGCACTTCCCAGGGATCGCGCCTT
>CAZAYE010000680.1:0-2889 GCA_964489255.1 uncultured Enterobacteriaceae bacterium | reverse complement strand
AGATTCTCCCCCGTACTCCCCCAAACTTCCGGTAGGTAATTGTTTTATGGTGCCTTATCCGCCCTCCAGCCCGTGGTTCTTCATGCGCGTGCGTAGCTGCGTGCGGCTGAGACCCAACAGCTTGCCAGCCTTTACCTTGTTGTTGTTCGCCCGCTCGAGCGCCTGGATGATGAGTTGTTTCTCCAGCTCCGCCAAGGCGATCCCGCCCGGAGGGAGTGTGAAGGTCTCGCTGCGCAAAGATTGCACCCCCGGCGGCTCCCTCAGAAAGAGCGGCAGATCCTGGGCGGTCACCCCGGTGCCCCGACAGAGGATCACCGCCCGTTCCATTACGTTCTCCAACTCACGAACGTTCCCTGGCCAAGCATAGCTCAAGAGCAGCTCCCGCGCCTCCTTGGACAGCCCAGTAACCTCTTTCCCAAGTTCCTTGTTGTACTTCTCGAGGAAATGCAGCGCCAAAGGGAGGATGTCCTCCTTCCGCTCCCGTAAGGGTGGAAGGGGAACCGGGTAGACGTTGAGGCGGTAGAAGAGGTCCTGGCGGAACCTCCCTTCTGCCATGAGCCTTTCGAGGTTCTGGTTGGTTGCCGCGATAAGCCTGGCGTCTGTCGTCAGGGTTTCTGTCCCGCCTAACCGCTCGAACTTCTGCTCCTGTAAGACTCTCAAGAGTTTGGCCTGCAAAGTCGGACTCATCTCGCCGATCTCGTCCCAAAAGAGCGTTCCGCCAGAAGCCAGCTCGAAGCGGCCTAACTTCCTCTGGACCGCTCCGGTAAAGGCTCCCTTCTCGTAGCCGAAAAGCTCGGCCTCCAGCAGCGTCTCAGGAATGGCCGCACAATTGACAGCAATGAAAGGGCCTTTGGCGCGGGGCCCTTCATAGTGTATGACGCGAGCGATGAGTTCCTTGCCTGTGCCGCTCTCCCCGGTGAGCAGGACTGTTGCCTGAGTGTTGAGAACCCGCTCGACCAGTCCATAGACCTCCTGCATCTTAGGGCTCTCGCCAATGAGGGTCTCGAACCGCGCCACCTGTCCAATCTCCTCCCGCAGGTAGAGGTTCTCCTCTTGCAACCGTTCCCGGGCCGCTTGCAGTTCTTGGATCAGGCGGGCGTTCTCGATGGCAATGGCAAGTGGCCCCCCTAAGGCTTCCAGTAGACGGACATTCTCCTGGGAGAAGGAACCGGCACGTTTGTTGATGGCGGTCAGCACGCCAATGATCCGCTCCCTCCACCTCAACGGAACGCAGAGGTAGGACTTGGTTTGCATCCCTGTCTGCTTGTCTACCCCTGTGTAGAATCGCGGGTCTTGGGTCACGTCTGCCACCACGGCGGGCATGCCCTCCCGCACAACCCACCCGGCGATTCCCTGATCAGCGGGGAAGCGGATTTCCCGGAGCCTTTGTCCCACCTCTGATCGGACGTTATCGGTGACCTTAAAGTACAGCTCCTGCCGCTTCTCGTCTAAAAGAATGACGGCGGAGGACTCGACCTCCAACAAAGTCACTACTCGTTCTATAGCGAGCCGGAGTAAAAGATCGAGCTCATGAATAGAGCAGAGGGATTGGCCAATCTCGTAGAGCGCCACAAGCTCCCGGGTTTGGTGTGCCGCTGGCAGATCTGTGGGCGGTCGAAGCTCGGCTTCTGACGTGTCTCGCCGTTCCATTGTACACCCCTTCTTCGAACTGACAGTGTATCTACCCTTCTCCAGATCCTATCAAGCAAAAAACCGGCTCCCCCCATCTCCCTCTAGGTTATGTGGCCTTTAACGTTATAATAGAGCTCATGATGGACAAGAAAACCCGATTCAATATCTGGTACGTCTTCGTGGCGGTGTGGGGCGTTTTTTTGCTCCACGCGCTCTGGGTGCAATCCGTACAAATTGAGCAGATCCCTTACAGCCAATTCCAGACCTACCTGAACGAAGATCGTATCGCGGAGATCCGTATTAGTCAGAACTATATCCAGGGCAAACTGAAGGACCCGCAAGAAGGGCATCCGGAAAATTTCCTCACCGTCCGTGTTGAGCCCGAACTGGCCGACAAGCTTGCCGCCCATGGCGTGCAATTTGCGGGCGAGATTGAGAGCACCTTGCTCCATGACTTGCTATCCTGGATTTTGCCGGTGCTGCTGTTCTTCGGGGTCTGGATCATTCTAATGCGCCGCTTTGCCCAGCGCGATGGTTTAGGGGGTGGCTTCATGGCCATCGGCAAGAGCAAAGCGAAGATCTACATGGAGAAGGAAGTCAAAGTCACTTTTGCCGATGTGGCCGGAGTGGACGAAGCCAAGACCGAACTACAAGAGATCATCGAATTTCTCAAAACTCCTGAGAAGTTTCGTCGTCTGGGCGGGAAGATCCCGAAAGGCATCCTCCTGGTCGGCCCCCCGGGGACCGGTAAGACTCTGTTAGCCAGGGCCGTAGCCGGCGAAGCGGGGGTGCCCTTCTTCTCCATCAGCGGCTCAGAGTTTGTTGAGATGTTCGTCGGTGTGGGAGCAGCCCGGGTGCGGGATCTCTTCGTGCAAGCGAAAGAGAAAGCGCCCTGTATCATTTTCATCGATGAACTCGATGCCTTGGGCAAAGTCCGGGGTGTAGGCCCGATGGGACACGAAGAACGTGAGCAAACCCTCAATCAGCTCCTGGTCGAGATGGACGGCTTTGATGCTCGCTCGGGCGTTATCCTCATGGCAGCAACCAACCGACCCGAGATTCTCGATCCCGCTTTACTGCGTGCCGGTCGCTTTGACCGACATGTTCTTGTCGACCGGCCTGACAAACTGGGGCGGTTGGCGATCCTGCGTTTACACGCGCGTGAAGTGCCACTGACCAACCCAGCTGATTTGGACGTCGTGGCCGCCATGACGCCAGGGTTTGCCGGAGCGGATCTCGCTAACCTCATCAATGAAG
>CAZAYE010000679.1:0-2901 GCA_964489255.1 uncultured Enterobacteriaceae bacterium | reverse complement strand
GGGAAGATTGGCGGCGAGTGTCTCCACGGCCGGCTCCTCACCAAATGTCCAGTTCATCATACTACGTGTGACATTTATCTGGTAGCCGTTAGTTTCTTCGCCTCTCCCTGAGCAACTTCCGATTCGTTGAGAGGGCAGAGAACCGCTCGAGACGAGCAAGGCCGCAGCTTTTGCGGGGCGGGGAACTTTTCTCGCGGTATACTGTCTAATGAGTGCCAACAACACGAGCGCTGGCCACTGAGAGACAGCAACTCAATCGAACGAACCGGGCGACACTGGCACCCTTTTCGCTATGCGACCATCCTGGTTATTGTCACTGGCTCCTCTCAGGGCTAGGAATTTTTCTCCCCTATTGCCGTCTAAGAAAAAAGAAGCAGAGACAGGAAGCAGTTCCATCTTCATGACCATCCAGAGAAAGGAAAGGGATTATGCAAAAGTTTATTGGTAGCAGCCTCACGTTGGTCGCGCTGATCGGTCTAGGCAGTCTGTTGTACCCTCCTATGATGCACGCCCAAGTTGAGAGTCAGTCGCCCTCAGTAAGGCAGTCCCCACAGCAGTCTCAACCTCAACCGCAAGAAAGTGTGAGCGACAAGGAGCTGCAATCCTTTGCCAAAGCGTACGTAGAGGTCCAAAAAATCCAGGAGTCGCATCAGGCCTCACTCAAAAATACTCAGGACCCCACCCAGGTGCAGAAGCTGCAAGAGAAGGCCAGCGTAGAAATGGCCAAGGCCGTTGAGAAACAGGGATTTACTCCTGAGACCTATACGCAAATGCTTGTAGCCGTGAACGGCGACAGCGAACTCAGCAAGAAAGCCCTCGATCTGATCAAAAAGGAAAGAGCATCCTGAGCACCAGGGCACAATTCCCTCATGTCGAATTTCCCTCTAATCAGAGCCTGCAGCCCTATGCCGTCAGTAAGCCACAGCATGCTCAGTGAAGACAAACCGCAATCGCAGAGAGATCCTTTGCAACGCTGAGTCCAGGAGGCTGCAAAAGGGGAGGAGTCTTTGACCCTCCCTTTCCAGCTGCGGCCCTCTGTGTCGAGTACGTAAAATCACTGTTTTCGCTCTTCAGATTTTCCCATCTCACTTTCCCCTACTGCACCTTAGAGTCCAAATTTCTTGTGGGACCGATCAAGAAGGCAGAAGTAACGAGAAGAAGGGGCGTCCTGGCTCCGGTGTTAGACCTTCTTGTGGTGTCTGCTGACAAGTGGTGTCTGCTGACAAGGAGGGTACCTATGGGACGTGCTGATTTATTGCCGAACCAGGATCTGGAGGAACGCGCCGTGCCTGCACACAGGCTGCCCGACCCTATCCAGCCTTCTGCTGTTCACGCAAGGCCGATGGACCACCAGGGAACTCTCTTCTCGATATGGCGGTCTAAGAATCATACAGGCAATGGGGCTGAAACGACGTTGCAACGACCAGACCCTGACTATGAGTTGGTGACGGCATGTCAGGTTGGCAACAGGCAAGCGTTTAATGAGCTAGTCCATCGTCACAAGGATCGTGTATATAGCGTCGCTGCGCGTCTCCTGGGGGATCACAGCGAAGCCGAGGATATCGCCCAGGAGACTTTTTTCAGGGCGTACGAAGGAATCACGGCGTTTCGCGGGGACGCGAAGTTTTCCAGCTGGCTCTACCGAATCTGCTACAATTTATGTCTGAACTACAGGGAAAGAAAAAAGCACAGTCTCGGGGATAGTCCCTTGCCTGAGATGATAGCCGATCCAGCAGCGAGATTGCCTGAACAGTTGATCGCGAAAGAGCGCCAAGAGTTGATGCAGCGAGCGCTCTCTTGTCTGACACCGGAGTTTCGTGAGGTGGTCGTGTTGTATCACACTGGACACTTGTCCTATGAAGAGATCGCGACGCTCCAGGGGCTCCCGATCGGGACGGTACGGTCTCGTTTGCACCGAGGCCGAGAGGAGTTGAAGGAGATCCTGCGTTCGTATCTGCAGGAGGAATAAATGGCCGACCACTTGCACAAAGCGCACTTGCTTTCCTGGTACCTTGTGGGTGAGCTGTCACCAAGCGACCTACGCGGAGTAGCGGACCATCTCAAGGTCTGTGCTGCCTGTCGACAAGAGCTGAGTCTGTTGCGCCAGACGATAGCCGCGCTGCAGGCGCTGCCACTCGAAGAGACCTCGGTTGATTTTGGCGGGCGGCTCAACCGCCGTATCGATCGGGAGGCCGAACGACACCATCTAGAAGAACCTCAAAAGCACTCCTCCACTTCTACGGTAGGAATCCACTCCTCACA
This sequence comes from uncultured Enterobacteriaceae bacterium, assembly GCA_964489255.1. Lineage (GTDB taxonomy): Bacteria > Desulfobacterota > Binatia > Bin18 > Bin18 > CAZAYE01. The sequence continues at coordinate 639 of CAZAYE010000679.1, read as the reverse complement.
GGGAGTGTTGCCTTCGTCTTCCAGGCTGACCAAGTCGGTGTTTGCTGCCCTCGTACAGAGGGGGCGTGACTGGTGGCGCCCCCTCTGCGTGCCCCTGCCCATTAAGGTGCTGGTCTATACCGGAGCGGTAATGTTAGGACTCGTCGCCCTATTGATATGGCGCGTATCCTCAGAGAAGGTCGTCGTTCCCCCTGCGCAATCTGTGGCCTCAGCTCCACTCTCGCCTGCACCATTACCGCAGCAAGCAACGAGCGTTGCCGGTGAGGCCTTGCAGCCTGTAGATACAGCCATGTCTACAACGAAGAAGCTTCCTCCCTCGGTCGCCCCCCTGACCTCCTCTACAAGCACGCTCGATATGGCCGCGGCGCTCGTATGGCGTGTGGAGGGGAATGAGCCTGCGGCGCTCCATGAACAGGTGAAAGTACTGGTTGGGCGGATGGCCGGAGTGGTTATTGTTAAGGAGGAAGAGCACTTGCTGCTCATTTCTCTTCCGAGTCAGGAGCTTTCGGCACTTCGCCAAAAGCTGATCAAGATGGGAGAGGTAAGGAACCTCGAGGCCGACGGCGCGCCCGGCACTCCGACCACCCTCCTGCAAGTGATGTTTGCCCAGCCCAGCTGGCCATCTTCCTCCCCGTCCCC
>CAZAYE010000678.1:0-2909 GCA_964489255.1 uncultured Enterobacteriaceae bacterium | reverse complement strand
AGCTGAAGATCCACGAGTACAGCATCGGGAAGCCGGCGATGTAGACCCTGTGCTTGCCGTCTTTCTCTACTTCCGCCCGAATCTTCAGCATGCGCTCGTGCATGTTGCGGAAATCTACCCCTTCTTCCCAGAAGCCGGCGCTAATGAGGGCAGTGGTGTTGTCGCGGGAAACATAAAATCCGTGCACCCCTTCGTTGGTGTACACCGCCTTTTTGATCGCTTTGATGTCATCAGGGGTTTTGGGAGGCCCTGGATACATAATAGGATACGCGGTGATGATCGCGCCGGTGATCCGGATGTTCTTCATTTTGGGGTGAGTCAGGGAACGGATCTGATAGGGGTTCACCCCGGCGGTCGTAACTACCTGCAGGGTCGCATAGTTGATTTTGTTGATCGTATCGATGTTAAAGACATCCCCCTCTTTGGTCTCGATCGCCATCACCAAGACGTTGGCGGTGCCGAACAGGCGGCGATACTTCTGGTAGAGCTGGATGTAGGGATGGCCGGGCGGGTAGAGGTCGAAGAAATTGGTGTAGACCCGCATCTCCACCGCGTAGTAGCTAAGAAAGAGGGTCGCTAGGGTGAGAACTGTGACGATTGGCCAGCGGAACTTGAGCAGGAAGTTAATGTAGGCTTCCATCCAACTGCGTGGCAGCATGGTAGGTGTCCCTCCTTAGCAGAAAGTGCCGGGGTATGGGTCTGAGGACTGAGAGTGGAAAATGTCCCTCTCTCTCAATGCTCGGTCCTCTTTTCCCCTCATACTCAGTCTTCGTTGCTTGATCTCTTCTTAAAGCGCGAGTCGAAATCGACTTTGCTCCCTTCGGTCAAAAGCACTAAGCCGTTCGAGCCAGTGATGATACCGTGAGAATTCTGCACAATTGCAACACCCATCAGCCAGTACAGCGCCAGTTCTTCGGGTGCATCAACCAAGCTCCAATTCTTCCCGCCATCGGTCGAATTGAGGATCACTCCCTCATCCCCAACCGCCCAGCCCATCTGTCCTTCAATGACGACATTATAGATCGCGGTCTGCACTGGGCTCTCGTAGGGTTGCCACGTCCTGCCTCCATCACCGCTCTGCAGGATGGTCCCATCCATCCCAACTGCACATCCCCAGTTATCATCGGCGAAGCTTAATCCTAGCAGGGTCGCTTCAGTGCCCGTTTCCTGTCTTTGCCAGGTGGCGCCGTGGTCCTCGCTGACGAGGATGGTACCCCGTTCACCGGAGATCACTGCCCTGCCTGATTCGCGCAGGGCCACCGCGTAGAGGAACACGTCTTCTCCGGGCGAGCGGTCTTGCCAGGTCTTACCGCCATCGGCCGTTTGCAGGATCGTCCCGTAGTCACCAATCGCGATCCCGCGTTGCTTATCCACAAACGTGAGGTTGAACAAGTGATGGGTCGTGCCGCTGACCTGCTTCTCCCAGTTGGCTCCGCCATTGGTCGTGTGCAAGATGAGGCCAGACTTCCCCGCGATCCAGCCTTCGTTGGCATCCACGAAGCGCACCCCATAGAGCGGTTCGATAACGCCGCCGTCCTGCTTCTCCCAGTTCTTGCCGCGATCCTTGGTGTGATAGATCGCGCCAAAGCTGCCCACCACCCAGCCCTCGTCCGCAGTGAGCAGGTATACAGCGTACAGATGATCGCGGATGCGCGCACCATTCTGCGCTCTGGCCTCCCCAGGGTGCATTCCGCTCGCCACCCATACAAGCGCGGCGGCTCCTACCCAGAGACGCCAGGGTTGGAACACTTGCCAATTCATGACTACCTTCCCTCCTTTAGCGAATATAAAAAGGCGTGCTCCCTCTCTTAGACTAGAGAGAAAAGGCTTGTCAACGGCGGCACCTTCCAATTCAGCAGAAATCTCAGTAGCCTAAAAGAGTGGCAGAAAGAACCCTTCCCCTACAAAACTTAGTGGAGACAGGCTATAGTGCCCCTTCGTAATTGGGGAGGGGATTATGCTTGTCCGTTGGTGCCGCTTTCTGGCACAGTATCGTGCCTTCGCCGCAGTCGTAATCATCGCCCTTGCCTTGCCCGCCGTATTTTGGGCTCGGCACCTTACCCTCTCTTCCCGGATGGCCGACTACTATCCTGGCCAGCATCCCCATATGCGTCTCTACCAGGAATTCACCGAGATGCTCAAGATGACCAATACCGTGGTTGTGACGGTAAGTGTTAAAGAAGGCACGATTTACACCGCGGAGACCCTCGGAAAAATCCACCGCATCACCATCGATTTGCTGGTCACTAAGGGTGTCAACCCCTTCGAGGTGATGTCGCTCACTCACCCTCGGCTCAAGGACATCAAGGTCCGTAGCGAGGGCATCAGTATCCTGCCGGTCGTGGACCATCCCGAGCAGCCCCAACCGCCTGAGGCTCTCGCTCGGATCAAGAATGCAGTCTACACCAACCTTGGCATCCGTGGCATTTACGTCTCGCCAGACGACAAGACTGCCTTGATTCGCGCCGGGTTTTGGGACGGCATGGCAGAACCTCGGATCGTGTTGCTGCGGCTTCAGACCTCGGCTGAGCGCGAACGCGACGTCAACACCGACATCTCCTTCACCGGCAATCTCGTGCTCGCCGCCTGGCTGAGTGAGGCAGCCCCGCGTTTTCTCTTGCTGCTGTTTATCAGCGCTGGGATCGCCCTCTCCCTTTCTGGTCAGATGATGGGCCGTCTGAGCGGGATACTCGTTGTCCTGCTCGCCAATCTCTTGGGGGCTCTCTGGGGACTCGGCCTGCTCGGCCTTTGCGGATTGGCGCTCGAACCGCTCGCCGTGCTCATACTCCTGCCTTTATGTATCCGCGGCATTGCCCTCATCATGAGCTGGCATGCACGCTTGGCCAGCGAGTATCGCGGCGTGTTTACGCCCTTCTCTGAGGAAACAAGCCGAACCCAAGCTCTCGAGC
>CAZAYE010000677.1:0-2917 GCA_964489255.1 uncultured Enterobacteriaceae bacterium | reverse complement strand
GCGCACCACCCCGCGGTACGTTTCCCCGCGGATCCCTAAATACTGCTCCTCTAAACTACTTTGCCGATAGCCGGGAGCTGCCCATCCGTTCTCTTCCCAACCTATACAAGTTGTTACTATCAGTATAAGAAGAGCAACGAGAATGGACTGATAGAGCCTCGCCTTTTCTCGCTCGCCTGGAAAAGTCTCCCGCAAGCTCTTCACTCGTGCTGGTACTGCTCTGCTCATTTGCCGTTGTGCGTTTCACTAGCAAGTTGGTCGTTTCTTTTCTTCGTCACCTTTTCGGTAAAAGAATGACTTTGCTCCAAACCCTGCTCCTGAATGACTTGGGCGGCGAGAGCGCGGCTTCTGAGGATTTCGTATTGGGTCTCGTAGAAGCTACGATAGAAACCCTGGTCGTCTGTGGCCAGGGGACTAGGACTAGCGAGCACTTCCCGCATATTAAGCACTTGGGGGGGATTGGGCTCAATGAGGAGCGTGGTCTCAGCGGTGTAGAAAGGCGTCAGCAGAACTATGACAACAACTGTGGCGAGAACCGTGCTCAAAAAGAACCCCGTGATGAGCCACAGATGCTTTCTGAGCACCCACCAGTAACGCTGCAGGGTCAGACCTTCTTCTTCTAAGCAGGCAGGTCTATTCAGGACTCCCATGTCCTCCCTTGCGGCAGGAACGGAACGTTGGATAACAGAGGGAGAAAATTCTCTCATACACCGCCTCTCCTAATACAGGGGCATCGTCGCTCCGACATGCAACACGGAAGAAAAGAAACGATAAAAACCGTAGGGGATCAGCTTTGGGGCAGAGGAGGCTACTTCAATAACATCGCCTTCTTGAACCAGCATATCCGGCTCCTCCCTACGCTTCACCTTTTCCAGATCGGACAGAAAGACGCTTTTTTCTCCCTCCTTCCCCGTGCGGATAACTTTCACAGCACCAGTATTGGCGGGAAAGAGTGGGCCTCCGGCAGCGGCCACGGCCCCTAAAATAGTCAACCCAGGGGTGATCTTATAGGAGCCCGGCTTTGTCACCCATCCTTCAACCAATACCTCCCCACTTCCGGGGACCATAATGACATCTCCTGGCCGGACCGGTAGGGAAAGGTAGATTTGGTTGCCGCCCTGAGTAAGGCTCTTGATATCAATCACTATAGGATCCGCACTCTTCAGGATGAGTGGGGAAGGATCTTTGCTGACCAGCTGCATGGGCAAAGCAGAAGCAAGTTCTTGGGCCTTGCCCTGTTCTACGGGTTCAGCAGGAATAAAATGGATGCGTGGAGCGGCTTCGGCTGTCATCCCTCCAGCCATGGAAAGCACGTTAAGGATGGTGTCGGCTCCACTGGCTAGGCTATAGAGCCCGGGCTGAGCCACCGCACCGATCACTGCTACCTGCCGGCTGCGGTACTCACGGACAAAGAGGTTGACCTGCGGGTTGTGCAGGTAATCCTTCTCCAGCCGGCGCCGGATTTCTTCCTCGAGTCCCGCTTCGGTCAGTCCGCTCGCTCGCACCACTCCGATTAAGGGGAGAGAGATGGTCCCCGCGCCTGACACTCGTACGGCACGACTGCTGAGTTCCTCCGCGGCCGGGACAGAAATCTCCAGCACATCGCCAGGTCCTATTGGGTAGTCAGAGACGGTTCCTCCCTGTGTCCGCTTCTGCCAGAGCTGGGTCAGCCTTTGCAGCTCAACCGTCTTGTGGCCGCCTGAAGCGAACTCAACTGAATCATTGTTAGTGACATGAGAAACACTCGCCGGCTTAGACTTATCTGCTGAGGCTGCAGTGCCAGCGCACCCTCCCAGGCAAAGCGCCGCGAGCAGAAGGGTGAGAGAGGAAAAGGTCTGAGAGGAACTCTTAGGGAAAAAGAGGACGGACGTGAAAGATCCCTTCCTGCCTGTTTTCCGGCGTCTTCCTCGCATAACCTAATCCTTACGTCAATTTAAACAGCATGCAGTAGATCGGCCTTAAAAGTGTGCAATAGATAGGCCAGAAAGCTAGTGCAGGAGAAGAACCTCACAGAAGCGTTTGGTGCATCCTTAAACTAAGGGCAAAATATACGGAAACCGCCAATTATGGCGCTGGCGCACTTGGTCTCGAAATTATGGCGCTAGCGCACTTGGTCTCGAGATGTAGGCAGTTTTCCACACTCATGTAGGCTTTTGGCGACAGTGACGTTTCCCTACGACCCCCAAAAACTTCCAGTGCGATGCCGGGTAAGAGACAAAACAGCCCTCTAAGGGCACTCGACAGTCGAATACGCAGCCCCAAGAGAAGGAGGGCTACAGAACCACTGCCGCAGAGTCCCCCTATGTCTAGGGTTGGGGCGTACTAGGAAGGGGACAAAGGATGAAGAAGCAAAGAAAGGTAACTATAAAAGTGAAGTCTCCTATTTTGAAGGCTTTCTTCTTTTCGGGACCCCTTATGCTATAAACTACAGGAAATATAACTCCCAGAGAGTGAATATAACGCTCGCGCAACGGGACCACTGTACCTAGCAGTGTTTGGCTTGCCGCGTACAGCGGTGAGGAATGAGAGAAGGAGACAGCACCCTGAGGCGGTATGCCCTCGCCTGAGTGTCGGGAGCAAGGCGCGAATGAGCCTCTGCTCTGAACACCGTTCAGTCTCACGCCTTGCCCCACAGGAAAGGTGGTACCCTGAGGCGATCCGCCTCCGCCTCAGGGGTACGGGCGTTCCTCCCTCGTGAGCATTTAGTCTGAGTTCCTGCCAGGCTGCTTCTTTGGCGTCCTGGAGCTCTTGGAGTTTCTGCCGCGCTGCCTGTTGCTTGGGACGCAACGCCGCCGCTTGCTCGCCGTTGTGGCGGCTCCTACTTTAACAGCTGGTGCAGAAAGTCGGTGGCGCCGACCGACCGCTCACGCCAGAGGAATTTATGCGGGTTGGCCTGAAGGGTGGCCGCTGCCTCCTC
>CAZAYE010000676.1:0-2920 GCA_964489255.1 uncultured Enterobacteriaceae bacterium | reverse complement strand
ATCTACACGCGTAAGATCGTCGGCAGCGTCAGATGTGTATAAGAGACAGGTTCAATACCATTGACTGGACAGCGTATCGCTTCGTCTCCGTAGAAGACATTCACGATGTGATCGGTCGCATATTCACGGCCGCGCGTGCCTCGGAAACCTTTGTCTCTATCTCGACGGTCTTGGACCGCATAGGGGATGTCATTGCGCTCGGCGACCGGGTTGCGCATCTCGAAGCGTTGAGTCGCAGCGCATCTCGGGAAGTACTCGACTACGAACTGGCCCAGGCTATTGCGAGACGCGTTGATGGGTGGCGTACGGCGACACCATCCGTCAGTCGCTGGTGCCGCGAGCGTCTCATGCGGGTCGTGGTCGATCTACTGCCCGGTTTTAGCCGCTGGCTTGTCTATGGGCAGTCCCCCCTGCCGGCGTTGCTCGAAAAATCTGGCATACCGGGGCACCAGATCTGCGCCGCGCTACTCGAGGGGATGGAGCGCCACGTCGATACGCTCAGTGCCCCCACAATATACGCGCTCGTTGGATTGATCGGGCGGTACTGCACACCGGACGACGCGGCGCAAGTCATCACACGCTACGCTGACCGGCTCGTTGAGCGCGTCCCGATCCCTGAACGTGACCACTGGGATCGCACTGACATTCCCACCGAGGCTACCGCAGGGGTAGCGCGGTTTCTCTACGCCCTGATGGGAGACGTAGACGTCCGGACCCGGTGGCGAGCGGTACACGCTCTCCGGCGTCTGGCTCGCCTTGGAGATGCTGACACTCTCGATAAGCTCGTCGAACTTTATGATCGGGTGTCGGAGTCGAGTTACCGCACCCCAGATGCCCCGTTTTACTGGCTTGCAGCCCGCCTCTGGCTCGTGATAGCGCTGGACCGGATCGCAACCGAGACACCATCGGCAGTGAGACATCACGGACAGTGGCTGCTCGAAATTGCCAGCGACAATGCATTTCCCCATGTCCTCGTACGCTCGTTTGCAAAGTCGGCTGTCTGCAAACTCGTAGAGAGCAGATCGCTGGTGCTTGACCGGCCCCAGCGAGACTCACTGAAGCGGGCCAACACAAGTCCGGTGCGCCGTAAGAAAGCGCGCCAGCCTTTTTATAGAGTCAGTTTTGACAGGTACGCCTACAAGGGACGCGAGGACCGCCGCTTTCATTTTGATAGCCTGGATACACTGCCGGATTGGTACAGTAGAGCGCTCAGTGTTTTTGGAGATCTCGATAGAGAAGAATTCCTCGATGCTGCTGAGCGCTGGATCGTTGATCGCTGGGGTGTGCAGGGCAACCCCTGGCGCTGGGCCGATGAGCCGCGGCAACACCGCTTCTCCAACAACTCGGTCTCCTCAAGGCATTCGCATGGATCACTGCCGACCCTGGAGCGCTTTCACACCTACCTCGAGTGGCACGCGATGTGGTGCGCAACCGGCGACCTCATGCGAACCCGTGCACTTGCGAAAGCCGGAGAGGACACCTACAACACGTTTGAGTATTGGTTCGGGCAGCAAGGCCTCACCTCGCCTCCTCTGTGGCTCACCGACCTCCACAGTCCGAAGCCTCTTGAAGACCGGCTGTGGTTTCCGCCACAGGACGACATCGACAGATGGCTAGAGGACATCGGCGATGATGACTTTCTGGCCGAGCTCGGATTGGCCGCTGGTGACGGATTGATTATCGTCGGCAGCCGCCACGATACGCGATCGCACAACTTCATGGTGTCGGCCAGGGTCGAAACGGCGCTGGTGTCGCCCGATACTGCCAGCGCTCTTGTGCGGGCGCTCCAGACCGTCAACGATGCCTGGGATTACAGGCTTCCTCCGGCGGGGGATCGCTTTGAGATGGAGATCGACGCTCCGCCCTACAAGCTCGTGGGCTGGCTTATTGATGGCGAGAACGATCCGGGGATCGATGAACATGATCCGCTCCGGTACGAGGTTCGCGCCATACAGTGCCGTCCCGCAAAGAAGGCGGTGACGGCTCTCAAGCTCGAGTTTGTCTACAACGACCAGGCGAGATGGATCGAAGCCAGTCATCGGCAAACCGCGTTTATCTACGAAGCGTGGGGTGACACCCGTGGCGACGAGCACGACGACAGGCTGCGCTACGACAAAACTGTCCGCTCCAGTGGCTGGCGCCTGCGAGCCGACAAGGAAGCTCTGAGGACTTTTCTCAATGCGATGGGCCTCGATCTGATAGTCGAGATCGCCATCACGCGCAGGAATAAAGGCTATGACTACTCAAGATATGGTGAAGAAGAGGCAAAGGAGTCTCCATTCGACAGGGTCATCCTCCTCCGGAGAGACGGAACCATCGAAGCCGCCGAAGGACGTCTTGGGACTTGGACGGCACCTCGTGCGTGAATTGGGTTTCGAGGATGGGGTCGACACGCTGGGGCGGTGGATGGCCCACCATCTGGCCGAGCTTATCGACGCAGCAGAGAACGGAGCGACGGCAGCTGAGCGCTTCAGGGCACGCAAGAGTGCAACGGAAACGATCCTCAAAATCTGGGAGCACCGGACATCGCTACCGGGCAAAGCGTATCCGCTCGCGCCATACAAGGACGTTCTGCAAGTTCTCGATCGGCTGCGGCCCGACGACAATCCGTTCCGGTACTTCATCCATGATGCCCAGAGGACACGGGAACAGCTCGCTGCCGATCTCTTCGATGGTCTGGCGCGTCTGATCATCGCTCTGCTGTTGATGCAGGTACCCCCTGGGGAAGAGTCCGCAACAGCGAACGCCACCGCCGTCGAGGCTCTCAGCGAGGCCGAACAGCATGTGTTGACAGTTCTCCAACAATGGGGCGAGCTCTTCGCACTTCAGTCCGGAAGCTCCGGACGAGCGCGGAAGGGCAAAGGCGACGGCGGGGTTGTGCAAGTGAACCTTGAAGAAACAGCGCTACAACTGATTGATT
>CAZAYE010000675.1:0-2928 GCA_964489255.1 uncultured Enterobacteriaceae bacterium | reverse complement strand
GAGCTGCCGCTGCCCAGTTCTATAATGGTGCACTCGCCAACCTCATCGACAACATCAGCAGCATGCTCGATAAGAATCGCGGTCTCCGTGCGAGTCAAATAGTATTCCGGTTGTTGACAAATCTGCTCGAACAGCAGAGAGCCCTGGTGGTCATAAAAATACATCGGCGCGATGGCCTTCTGGGGGCGACTGAGTCCCGCCGCGACATCTTCACGAAAACGCGAACGAATCTCGAAAGGAATGAGGATACGCACACGACCGTTACTGGAGGGTGTCGAGTTCATAGTCAGAAATCCAGATGTCACATGCAGAGTTACTCGGGCAGTTGTCGGTCTAGAGATCTTTAGCGCAGCGGAAGCCGGCAAAAATTTCTCTCACCCAAGGTTGATACCAGTTGCGAAACGTCGTGCGGAGGACATGGTGGCGTGTGGCCCACGACCCACCCCTGAGCACTCGGTGTTGTTGGTCAAAGTACGGCACAGAGTACCCGTCATAGGGAAAAGCGGTAAATCCAAGGTACGGTCGAAACCAAGTGGCGGTCCACTCCCATACATTACCGAGCATGTCAGAGCAACCATAGGGGCTGCGACCGGCCGAAGACTGACCCACCGGAGTGGAACCTTCGGTGAGGACGTTGGAATTACCGAGGCGCCCCTCGGGGCCGTGGTCTCCCCAAGGGGAGAGACGTTTCTCCTGTCGCGCGGCATCCCAGGAGGCCGCCTTTTCCCATTCCTCTTCGGTCGGCAGCCGTTTCCCAATCCATCTGGCATATGCATCCGCCTCGTACCAGCTCACACCCTGAACGGGATGTCGAGGTTCCAGGGGACTCGCCTGATACAGTCCGACCTCGACCCATTCACCCCCCTGCTGCTTCCGCCAGTAGAGAGGATGCTCTACCTGGTTTTTTTCTCGCCACTGCCAACCTTCTGCGCTCCAGCAGGACCGTTCATGATACCCACCGCTCAAGACAAACTGCAAAAATTCCGCATTGGTGACTGGATACTGGTCGAGCAGAAAAGTCGGGACGAAGACCTCATGCTGCGGGCGTTCGTTGTCCAAGGTGTGAGCAATGTCGTTGCTTCCCATAACAAATGAGCCGGCTGGGACCAGGACCATCCCCTCATCTGAGGAGAGCGGGCCAGGGTGAGGGGACTGTTGGCAAGGCGGTAGCTGAGATAAACCCTCACCCCGACCCTCTCCCAAGACGGGAGAGGGAGAAGAATCATACCGCTCCGCCGCGAACAGACGCAGGATCAGCAACATGGTTTCCTGATGTTGTTCCTCATGTTGCAGGAGCATGTTGAAAATCCTTGCATCTCGTAGCAGAGGATGCTCTGAGTCAAAGTTTGCGCCGGCAAGAAAACTGAGAATTTGCTCACGCACTGCGTCGAGGTAGGCGACAATCTCAGCGCGCGCAGGCAAATGCATTCGCTCAGGTTTGGGCGTGTCGGTTGGCGTAAAGAAACGGTCATAGGCGATTGAGAGCGAGGGGTCCCCCTTACAGCGTTGTAAAATCCAGAAGGCTTCGGTCACGCCGACGTGTCCCAAATGCCAGCCGAGTGGGCTGAACTCTCTGTGAAGTTGACGACGGAAATCTGTGTCATCGACTCGTGCATAGAGACGAAGCGTCTGAGCCCGCACCTCCTCCATGTGCTGTTGGATTGTTGCCGCACGGTTCATGCCGCCACCCGGAGTTGGAGGTCGTAACGGTAAAGAGCGAGCTGCGTATCGAAAGCCACGATACCGCCTTCGGGCACCGGCGACCAATCAGGAGAAATAGAGAGCCGCTCCGAGGCGAGCACCGCAGCGTGCGGCAGCAGTGGATTACTGGTGGTGTAGTACAATGAGGGAGCAGGAGCTTTACTAGCGTAGCGAGAAGCGACGACGTACTCACCGTTCGTCAGGATAAGGTTCAGAGCCAGGTGGACGCTTTTTGCCGTAGCCCAGCGGAAGAGTTGCTCAATGGTCTCGGACATAGCGGTGGCGACCATTTGCAGTGAGGGAGGCCGCTCGTGCAGGAAATGCAAGAGCAAGGCAAAGATATGCTCCGAGTCCGTTGAGCCGGCAATAGCCGCGTAATAGTCATCATGCAGGATGTCACGCATCTGGCGCATCAGGGTCGAGCGAAAATTCTCGATGTATCCGTTGTGCATAAACAGCCATGGACCAAAAGAGAAGGGTTGGCAGTTGCTGTAGTCCGCTGCCTGCCCGGGAGTGGCGCTCCGCACGTTCGCCACAATACACTCAGAAGCGATATGCCGACTGAGTAACGGGAGGTTGTGATCGCTCCAGATCGGACTCGGCGACTTGTAGACACAGGGGGTGTCATCAAGGGCGCGATTATACCAGCCCACGCCGAAACCATCGGCATTCACTACGCCGGAGGTCATTTCCACGGGCCGGTAGCTCTGGACCACGAGGGAGTGTTCCGGTTCACTGATGACGCGCTCAAGGCGAGCGGCTTTGCCGAGGTAAGCAATCAGGCGGCACATATTCAGTTGCTAGTTGTCAGTTCTCAGTTGCTAGTTTCTAGTCGCCGGCTGTCAGTCGCTACCTCCATGCTTACCTTTTTCTTACTGACAACTGACTACTGGTAACTGGCAACTGCATCACCACGGCGACGTCTCCGGCTGTTTCAGCAACAATCGTCGCAGCCGCTCAATTTCCTCTTTGATTTCCGCGTAACTGCGACCAAAGAGGTCAATCTGAGCCAGAACGAAACCGAATTCGCTCACCGGCTTTACCCACTCACCTGCTGACACATAAAGGGTCAATTGGGGAATTGCACGGGCGCGCTCAAAGTCGATCAGGTTCTCCGCCCAGTCCGTGCGTTTTGACACACGCGTCAACCGTTACCAGTTAATGTCTCCGGAGAAGGTGGTTCGTGTGGCCAAGGAGTTGAGCGCCCATGCGGTGACCACGGATTTT
>CAZAYE010000674.1:240-2934 GCA_964489255.1 uncultured Enterobacteriaceae bacterium | reverse complement strand
ATGCTACGCACAGCTTGAAAAACTCGCACCTTGTCGGACTCGATTAGCCGCTGCAGAGCCACTGTCACCTGCGTTTGGTAGGGCTTGAGGGCTTTAGGGAGTAAGGTGAAGCGACTGAAAGTCTCAGCAGGAGGGCGTGAGGAACAATGCACTTTGTCCTTGGCATTGATGTATGCGAAAACTGGTCCTGGCAGGGTCCGTTCGCCGATGCAAACCACGTAGCTACTGCTCACGGTGTTAAGTAGGTCAACCAACAGTGCGGTATACTCGCCCATGAGATCGAATAAAACGACCTTCACCACCTGAGGTGAGCCCAGTAATTTGGCGATGTAGGTGCTCAGAAGATTGGACTTGCCAGCACCTGTAAAGCCGAAAATGCCAAAGTGGGTCCGGACGAAATCCTCTATACGGACGTATGCAGGAACCCTCTCGTCACGGATAAGCATACCTCCCACAAAGATAGCGTCTTTCTCTGTTTCCACATCGATGTCTCGATTCACAACTTGCTTCATCGGCTCGGTATCTAGAATACGCGCCACAGCCCCGACCATTGGAATGTTTTCCTCAGGCTGAAAGATGCGTGTGCCATCTCTGCCCTCAACCAGTTCTAAGGTTGTAGGGATAGCCGTACATTGGATAGTCGTGGTATCTTCGGTAGGCTCGTCATCCTGGCCAGTCCAATCCTGTGCAGCATTCTTGGCTGCCTCTATCACAAAACCTGGGAAGCCGACCGGGTTTTCCCCAATGGCGTAGTGGATGGGTTTCAGCGATGTCACCTCGATGATGCTATAGTGGGTCTCTTCCCGTGTTGTCGCATAGTTTGGCACGGCTAGCATGGTGCCCTCTTGGATGTCGTTCATTGCCTGACGGGTATATTCAAACCATACTTCAAACTCGTAGCGGGAGTACTCACTTTCCTCAAGCTTCATCAGTACCCCGGTGCGTTCTTTGCCCTTTCTGTCCTTAACAAACCACTTATCCTCATGCATAGGTCACCTCATCGTTTGGCCTCATCGCGGATCGTCCTTAGGGCCTTCGTCAGTGGGTTCGCCCGAAAAGCAATCTCGCTGTCAGCAATGATCTGGGCTACACGCCGACCGACCGTCTTCGCACCCCAATCTGCTTTGTGTAAAGGATCAGGGTAGCCAATGGCTTCTGCAAACAGATTGCGGGTTAACGTGTCGAGAAAGTACATGGCTACTCGCTGTCCTGAGTTGTCTACGGTGCGGTCTCGATGCAGAAAAGGTCGGATGATGCCGAGTTCTGGTGTACTAATTTCCACGCCATTGTAGAGTTCCAAATCCCAGTATGGATGCAACAGGCGATCGACGAAGATGACGTGCCCCATCATAGGAGCAGCCTTGGCAGGATGACGACGCAAGAAGAACTGCCCTAGAGAGCGGGCAAACAGTCTGTCCTGGTTGATAACGTCGCCTTTAACGCCCAATGGTTTTGCTTCTGTCTCTCCTTCAGGCATCCCAAGATGCAGGGTCATGAAGCAGGAATCGAACTCGACAGTGGACCATGGTGCGCTGAGGTTGGATATCTGATAGGCTATGTCTTCGAGCACAATGCGATCTGTCCATGGCAAAGGCCTTATATCTATGGAATCGTAAATGCCTAGGTAACGCATCATGCCATAGTAATTACGGGTGAAATAGCGTGACTGAGAATCCTTGACGATACCCAGGAGCATCACCCGGTTCCTCCAGCATTCCTCTATTAGTGCTCGCAGGCCAATGGCTACCAGAAACTTCACATCATCGGGAGACATCCATCGCCGTCGCGTTTTCATGCGATCGTCTTCATCAGGGGCATCGTAAATCAAGGCTTCTTGATCTTTCTCTTTGAACAGCCGGCGGCAGATGTCTTCGAAGAGACGCACCGAATCCCACCAAGACGCCTGAAAGTCAAACCGCGGCGTGAAAACTTTACTGGTCCGATTATAGTGAGCAATTTGTGCTAACACTCTGGAGTTACGCTCGAAATGGGCTTCGATTTCTTCGATCTGCAGGTCATTCTCAGTGGCAAACCGAGCGATATCAACGGGACGCCCTTGATTGCGCACAGCTTCGGCGATAAGGGCATTATATAAACGGAAGCGTTTGGTTGAAGGAAGGCCGAGTGCGCCATTGTAAGGGTGAGAGTAGGCCACAATGGCGTCTCCTTGATCCAAAACGCGACGCCCAACTCCGCAGCCTAACAGCCCAATACCACGGGTGTCCAGATCGGGTGCGCTGGCTAGGCCAATACGTTTGACTCCTACATCTGTACTAGCCATGATGCTGCTGGGGGAATGATCCATAAGGATGAGACGGGGTCTATCAGGGGCTGTAGAACGGGCCATCTCATAGGCCAAGTACACCTCAGCTAGCTGCATTAGTGAAGTGTGTATACGGGACAGGTCTGCCTTGTCTTGGTCAGTGACGATGAAGTCCTCTAGGCGATCCGGGTCTGCCACATCGGCGATTTCGGCAAAGGGAACGGGGACGTAGGCCACCATGCTCACGTCCTCGTCCATAGTTCGCCGCTTGTATTGGAGTGTCGGTGGATCTCCTCGCAGGGAGATTTCACCACGTACTCCATAAGCGATAGAAGAAAAGACCATGAAATCAGTGAAAAGATCCCGCTTGCATGTGCCATCAATGGCCACGAATTGAATCTCGTCTCGGTCGAAGAAAGCCTCTACAGTAC
>CAZAYE010000674.1:0-230 GCA_964489255.1 uncultured Enterobacteriaceae bacterium | reverse complement strand
CTACAGTACGGCGGATTTGGTGTCTCAGCGTTGCCTCTTGGAATCCGTCAAACTCGATAATGAGGTTTTTGAGAAAGTCTTCATAAAATGTCACGGCATTGGCAGCTCGCTCGCTGTAAAGCTGACTATACCGACCTTGTGATAGACTCAATGCCCGGCGATAGCTGCTAAAAATTGCTGAGATGATGGACCCTTTACGCTCCATGGTTTCCTTCCATAGCACTGCGCTA
>CAZAYE010000673.1:632-2935 GCA_964489255.1 uncultured Enterobacteriaceae bacterium | reverse complement strand
CTGATTCCAACGGATTCTGTTGATAAGGCAAGAACGTTCAAAATCAATGGGATGATCCCAAGTTTTAGTCCATACTGTGCTGCTGACAAAAGCGAGCACGGAGGGACATCATGGGACCATCCCCAGGTGATAAGACTATCTGCTTGCCGTTTGAAAGTGAAGAGCGTTATCAACAGTATCTGGCCGACCGGGGGATCGGCCGTCAGTATCTGGAGCAGTTGAGGCAACAACACCCGGAGTTGTTTCCGCCGGAGATGGACCAGGGCTTCAGCTTCTATGGCACGTATGCGTCGGCCAAGCAACAGCTCAACCTGCGACGGATCCAGCTGAGGGCGACCCAAGAGGTCTACCAGATTCGTCCGTCGTTCGTGATGCCGTATATGATTGCCCGGACGAAGGAGATTGAGAAAGCCCTCTACCTGCGCCAGTGGGGCGTGCCCTTTGACGCGTTGGCCTACGTCTTTGGCCGCGATGCGATGTTTTGGTATCGGGCGTGGCTGGCCCTGGGACAACCGTCGTTGGTCGGGACCACGGTCAAGGACCCGCAGACCCTGCCGGTTCATCTGGTGGCCGATGAGAAGCACACCTGGCTGCAGGGTGAGAAGGTCTATCTGGCCACCACGGTGGCGAAGGGTTGCATTCTTGGTGTCGGCGTCGTGCCCAGTGCTGGGACTGAGGACTTGGAGCAGGGTTACGGCCAGTTTGCCCAAGAGGCGCGACAACTGTCCCCGACCTATGCACCCGAGACCGTCTGCACGGATGGGTGGGAAGCGACGCGAGCGGCCTGGAAGAAGCTCTTTCCCAGGATCACACTCATCCTTTGTTTTCTGCACTCGGTGCTCAAAATCCTGGATCGCTGCAAGCGGGACGCTCCCTGGCGCGCCACGCTCAAGGAGCGCGCCTGGCACGTCTATCAGGCACCGACGCGCGGGCAGTTTGCCCAACGCCTGCGCCGCTTCCGAGAGTGGGCACAGGCGCAGGTGCCGGTCGGAGTGCTGCGTGAGGCCGTCTTGGCCTTGTGTCTGAAAGCCCCCAGCTTTGCGGCCGCCTATGCCTTTCCCCAGGCCCATCGCACCTCCAACGCGGTCGATCGGTTAATGGATCAGCAGGATCGCCTGCTTTATGCCATGCGCTACTTCCACGGCACTCTCACCAGCGCTACCCGCGCTGTGCGTGCGCAGGCCCTGCTGTGGAACTTTCATCCCTTCGGCGCGCGCACGCGCCGGGCTGATGCCAACCGAAGTTCCCCCTTTGGAGACCTCAATGGCTTCCACTATCACGACAATTGGTTGCATAACCTGTTGATTGCGGCCTCATTGGGAGGCCGCAGGACTGTACCAACATAATCCGTTAGAATCAGGGATTTTGAAGGCCCGCAGCAGATCTTCGAAAACCCCAAGCGCTCGACCATCCCCAATTCCCGGTAGACGGCAGGGGCAACACAGATTTTGGGAAACAACTTGTGCAGGAGGTCGATTCTTCCCAGCTTCCCGAAGGTGCTCAGGATATCCGTATCAGCGATAGCGAGGGTCACGGGAGAAGCTCTTTAAGCTTGGCATCCATTTCCTCTGCTGATTTGCCCTCAGTCTCCCGGATGATGCCACGGGCGGCCAGGACCTCCTTAAACTCTGGGACCGTTAGCCCGACGAGCTCAGCGGCCTTCGCCAGGGAAACGCGTCTTTTACTCCAGAGGAGCAGAGTTCCCTCAAGTTTGAGGGAGGGGTTGGTGTTGAGGTAGAGACGCAAGGTTTCCGTGCGCACCGAGTCAGGGTCAATAGAGTGTTCCTCGGCCAACACCCCAAGCAAGTCTTCAAAAACGTTGGCTTCCATGACAGAGTGACCTCCTCTACCCATAGGGGAACAATCTCCAAAGCCTATCATAAATGCAAGCTTTCAGCTACAATTGGCTTTATAAGCAAGGAGTAGAGATGCGAAGTCGGTTATGCAACAGATGTTGGCTACGTCATAGCGCGAGCCGAATGGGGAAAAGGATACGCTACCGAAGCATTGCGCACCGTGATCGATCTCGCTCTTTCGATGCCCAGTGCCTATCGAGTTTGGGCAGTCTGTGACGTTGAAAACAAGGCGTCAGCTCGCCTTATGGAGAAGGCAGGGATGGTCAAGGAGAGACTCCTGCGTCGGTATATAGTCCATCCCAACATCAGTGATAAGCCTCTGGTTGAAGTCGCATACGGATGGCGGGATATCCGCGTGATTGCGGAGATATGCCAGTGAGCATGGCAAACGACGCTTATATTCATGGAACGAGCAGCACCGAACAGGAGCGCTTGACGATACTTAAT
>CAZAYE010000673.1:0-622 GCA_964489255.1 uncultured Enterobacteriaceae bacterium | reverse complement strand
GGCCCGCTGCGAGCACGCCATTGACCCTGAAGGCAAGAGTTACGCGAACAGCTTTCGAGCGGCGCTCGCCTCTATCAATGACCACGACTACATTGGATTCTAAGAGGAAAGGCTGAGGGAGAGCTTTGGGCGGCTGGCAGTGTCCGCCAATCTAAGCATAAAGTGTCTTTCTATGAGAGAGGGTCTTTCGGTTCGGAGGTGAATGAGTTATCTGCCATGCGCTTAACTTGAAAGTTTGCAAACGGTAGAAGTGTGAGATGACAGAGCAACCTGAACTTCTGACCGATCGGCTTCTGCTTAGACCGTTCACCCTGGCTGATGCAAGCGATGTCCAACACTTAGCGGGCAATAGGGATATCGCATCAACTACCCTGAACATCCCACATCCATATGAAGATGGCATGGCCGAGGAGTGGATCAGTTCGCACAAATCTCCTCTGGATGTGGCCGCTTGGGTGTGGACGTGGGAAAGGCCCCGCGGTAAGAGGGCTTTTTGCGTTAAAGCATTACTGCGAACTGATGGAGGTGAATCGTGACCACAAAAACGGTGCCCCGGATCTCGGCGGCCGAATTGAGGGGCAAGCTGGACTCAGGGAAAAGGTGATGATCGTTGACGTCCGCG
>CAZAYE010000672.1:0-2936 GCA_964489255.1 uncultured Enterobacteriaceae bacterium | reverse complement strand
CACGCGTAAGATCGTCGGCAGCGTCAGATGTGTATAAGAGACAGATGTAGCGCCGACAGTCACCTTCACATCTCGCGGCCCGAACGCGAAATCTCGTATATCGACCCTGGCAGCCTCCTGGGCCCCAATATATCGAAACCCGAATGCCAGGATCGTGATAGCCACGACTGAGACGATTATTGTTCTATGCATCGAGTTCCTCCTTTATGGCTCAACGATGATGCGCCCTCGCATCTCCAGATGCAACCCACAGAAGTACTCTACCTCCCCCGGCTTATCAAAGGTAAAGGAGTAGAGGCCAAGGTTTGGCAGATTTCCTGACTCAAATGACTTATCCGCTGCCTTCACATCGTGAGGAACAGAGTCGTGGTTCTCCCAAAACACAGTTGCTCCAGCGTTCACGCGAAGGGTCTGCGGGCCGAACTGGTAATTGAAGGCTTCCACACGAGCAGGGGTTGCTGGAGTCCGTGCAGAGAGGAGATCAGACCGGTTGGTGTAGGGAGTAAAGACGAAATCTGACGCTTTTACCTGAAGGTGGCAATTGAGACAGCGCACCACAGGATTCTCAATCTGAACTGGCTGGAATGGCTGATCCGCCGCAGTTCGGGAGAGTCCGCTAAAGACCCACCCCCTTGTCTGAGCTGCAGCCTTGCTATCTTTTCGCATCACGAAGAGCACCCGTAAGAACCCTGCAGCCGGGTCGAGCGTCTCTCGCACGATAGTCGTGCCATCAGGAAAAGGGTTGCTAACCGTGCCACCCGGCCCAATGATATTGCGGAGCTCATCTGAGCTGAGTGTGATAAACGTATTCTTTGGGCCAGCGCGTGGGTTGCTGGGGTCAGTTATCGGTGTGGCATTCATCTTCGTCCAGGTTTGGTAATGAGCAATGTCATCAGGAATACCTGACTGAGCATTGGCGATCAGAAACCCAGCCATGGTTGCAAGCCCCAATGCCAGAAGTGTCGAAAGCAGACGAACCATAATGTTTCTCCCTTTGCAGATGTGGGCGCATATTTGAAATTATCTGTAACAGATGAGGCACGATATCAGCACCTGCAGGCTAGCTTTCAACCTGTCCCCACCTCTCTGAAAGCAAAGCGCTTCTTACTATCCTATACTCTTAAATGTGAAGATTGGATCCCTCTTATCTCATTGCTTAACGAGGCGCTTCCCAGAGTATTACAGATACGCCAGACGGGGTCGTGCTCCCTTCAGATTGTAAAGTGAGCTGTGCGGCTTCATAGACAGGGCCATTGTGGTCGGCGTCAAAGATGAGCAAGCCGAATCCCTGGCTATTCACAGTCATCACACCGGCCAATTGTATCTGTCCCTGGCTCCTCAGCCAGAGGTGATACGATTGCCCTTCTGGCGGTTGGGGCAACCGGGCAGCCATGGCAACCACATGTGGGAGATCAGGGCGAGTGTAAAGCTTACCATAGGACGGGGAACCACTTCCAGGAGAACGGAGCACACGCTTGATAGTTTTGCTGGAGTCTACCACCTCCAGAACTACCTCCTGCTGACTCACAAGGCTAGCCAGTTCAGCGCGCAAGAGGCGCTCACGCGCGAGCGTGACACTTAATCGAATGCTCCAGGTGAGGGAAAGGGCCAATAAGATTACAGCAGCCAGCGCACCGAAGGGACGTGGGCGCCACCACGACGGCCATAGCCAGATGGACATTCGATGCCAGACTCCGCCTCCCTTTTCGTTTGGAGAGTGGGAGCGCTCAGGGGAAGCTTCAAGCGACTGCAACAGACGGTTCTTCAAAGAGGAAGGGAGACTCATAGGAGAAGCAGAAGCCAATGCCTGAGGTAGCATGTTGACAATATCTGCATACTTATTCGCCAGGCGCTGGCAATCAGGACATCCTGCGATGTGTCCCTCAACCGTTGCTCGTTCGTTTTCGTCAAGTGCACCCAGCGCGTATGCCTCTAGTAGTTCTCTGATCTGATCACAGTCCATTTTCTTCTACTGATCCTTCGCACAAATAGCTAATACAAGCCGCCTTGTTTGATACAGCCACCAATGAATCGCTCATCACTCATCACTTATTAATCTCCGTTGGATCAGAAATGCCTTAAGCTTTTGCAGCCCTAGCTTCATGCGTTTCTTGACTGTGCCGAGCGGCCAACCGAGGTATTGCGCTATGGACGATTGGCTGAGGCCGCCAAAATAGGCCAGAACGAGAGCGCGCTGCTGCTCTATCGGGAGGTTTTTGAGTGCCTGCAGAACAGCATCTCCGCGTTCGCGCAGCCACGCTTCTTCCTCCACGTTCACTTTAGGATCGATCGTCTCCGCCAGTAATTGGCTTATTTCTTCTGCTGCAACCCAACGCTGCTCCTCGCTGCGGCGTTGCAACTCGTCCAGCACATGGTGCCGAGCAATCGCCATGAACCATGTGCTGAAGGAGCCCCGCTCCACATCAAACTGACCTGCTTTGTTCCAGAGACGGAGAAACACTTCTTGAACAACGTCCTCAGCATCGGCGGTAGCCAACATGTGGGCAGCCAAAACGTACACCGATCGGGCGTAGCGATCATAGAGCAGCGTGAATGCCGCCACATCATGCTGTGTGACCCGCGCTATAAGCACTTCATCACTCGGTTCAGATTGCAACGGTACCCGATTTTCCACAGTAGCTCCGGTCTTCCACCTCGTTAGCGATCATAGATCGGTGGTGCACCCCTATAGATGAAAATCGCTCTGTTTCTGAACGTTGAAACGTGCCAACCTGCCAACCTGTCAACGTGATTTTCACATCAGGGCTATCAGGGTACAGCGATCAACAAGAGGAAACCAATCCTGATGACTAAAAGGAGTACCAGTTCTTTTTGGGCTATGGCCCATGATTCTACCACCGCTGACTGGTCTTGTCAAAACTCATGGCCGAGTGATTGAACCCTCTCTGCTTGAAACTGACCCGAATATCCCAGCC
>CAZAYE010000671.1:2213-2944 GCA_964489255.1 uncultured Enterobacteriaceae bacterium | reverse complement strand
TTTCTGGCTCGGCGATCCTGCCGACTATCCAGACGACAATCTGGCCCAGGACGACAAGCGCATCCTGATCCGTGAGCTCTGGTCGTCACCGCTGATTTTCCGCCGTCGTTCGTCTAACCACACGCTATGTGATGACGCGGCCGCTTTCGACAAGGAGGCACGCCGGCGAGTCGAGTATTGGCGTACCTATCGCAGCGCAGGTAGCGGCAACCGCATCCTCATCATGGGCGAGGATACCAAGGGCAAAACGGATGACCTTAGCCCTATCGTCATCAAGTCTGGCGAAAAATTCAGCCGCATTGATGGCCAGGACTATCCCTTGTTTTTCAAAGCGCACCTTCTGGCTCCTGCGCCACACGATGATGATGCCGATCTCGAAGAGCAGCTCAGCAAGAACGAGTCCAGTGTTGTCATGAACATGGAGATCTCTCCGTCGGCGTACTCCAATATCAAAACTCGGTTTCTGGTAGGCGGCGATGCGGCAGTGCTCATCTGGGAGCGTATGTGGGAACGCTTCAAAGAGTCCCCTGAGGTTCTGGAGTACGACTTGTTGCTCGCGCCGCACCACTGCTCGTGGCGAACCTTGTCTTATGAGAGCTGGTCCGAGAAGCGCGAAAAAGCCCAGCTTAATCAGGGAGCCCGAAATGCCCTTGGCCAGGCTCGGAGCGGCGCAACCATTGTCGCGAGCAGCAAAGCGATTCTCGACGATGACATTGATCCGCCGAACATTC
>CAZAYE010000671.1:1490-2203 GCA_964489255.1 uncultured Enterobacteriaceae bacterium | reverse complement strand
AGCGAGAGTACAAAGATATTTTGGATGGGGTGGATGGCTGGTTTGGCTGCACCGGAGATCTCAAGGACGAGGCCGTACTAGAGTTCACCGTCGAATCTGATGGGAAGATTAAGCGGGCCGCTGTCGCTGCTGCATTGGCAGGTGCCACGACAACGTCAGTAGCGGCAGCCGCAGCTCCGCGGGCCGGTAGTGGAAAATGATTGAGTATTTTGCACCCGGCGAAGTGTTAGAGGCGTCTCGGGAGGATGAGCTGTACCCCGAGACGGCCGCACTGCTGAGAGCTTGCCGTGCAAGTCCCTACGTTGAGGTTCGCGAGCTGCGCTGTGAGGCGTCGGGAATGTCTCGCACGGAGTACATCGTCATCGATGCGGGGGATGGCTCCGTTGACGCTGGGAATCCTGGTGGAATTCGTCGCCAGGAACGCCTTGCGATAGGTATCAATCCTCAGTACCGCGTGCCGATTCTGGTTCATGCGCTGCGTAAGGATTTTCCGCCGCTTTCACATCAGCACCCGAGGGCACCAGGGCATCCGCGAACACTATGTTTGTTCGATCACGACTGGTCAGCGGTACAGATAAGCTGGACCCCCGAGCGTTTCATCGCCAAGATGTTCTGGTGGCTCCGTGAGTCAGCGCAGCTGAAACTGCACCGAGATGATCAGCCGCTGGAGCAGCTTGGCCTTCGGTTTGGTGACATTGACAAGTACGCCACCG
>CAZAYE010000671.1:0-1480 GCA_964489255.1 uncultured Enterobacteriaceae bacterium | reverse complement strand
GCTTTTCTACATGAGCCCTTGTCAGCTGATACTGCCTGCCAATTACTCCGACTACGCAGCAGCTGGTGGAAAAACTCTCACCTTTTTAAGGGTGGGAGAAGGCCAGTCGCTCATCCTGCGTGCCGTGCCTTTCACTCCCTCCGCTCAGTCTAGAGCTATACAGGTGGTCTCCATCGCCGTCCCACCAGTGGACTCAACTACCGTGGTCGAGTTACCAGACACGCTGGGTGCACTCCAGGACCAGCTGGAGGTGTGGGGCAGTGACCTGTCAAAGCCACTCTACGACAGCGTGTTTGAAGCCATCGCTGAGGGAGTTTCACCCTCAGAGGGGGTAGGTGAAGGGCTGCTGATCCTGCTGTGGGTGCCTCGCACAAGGCAGGGCGAGCCTGAACGGATCGATGTCTTGGGCTTCTTGATGACGTCCTCGTTGTTCGAACTTGCTAAAGCTTTCGACATGCTAGGCCCTCCAGATGCCGATGGTCGTTGTTTGCGCATAGCGCTGGTGGGCGGACAAACAGGGACTGATTGGCGATCTCTGGAGCCAGTACCTGTAGAAGTACGTTCTGCACTCACCGCCAATATGGCGCGAGACTTGTCAGCAGTGTCGACGGAGAATGCTCAGTTCGAAGGCGTCTTGGCAGGTTTAGGTGCACTTGGAGGTGCATTAGCAGACCTCTGGATTCGCCAGGGGTGGGGACACTGGACATTCATAGATCCTGACCGACTGATGCCACACAATCTAAGTCGGCATGTAGCGTTTGACTATGGCATTGGCCAAGAGAAAGTTGATGTCATGCAAGGTCATGCGGCGCGCATCTACCCCGACGAGCCACTGCCAGGTGCCATCGCAAAAAGCATCCTGTCGCAGGATGCGGATGTTCTCAACGCATTGGGACAAGCCCAACTAGTCGTAGATGTGACGACTACCCTGCACGCACCCCGAGAGTTAGCGCGCACGGCTAATGCCCCACGTACGGCGAGCCTATTCCTGACGCCGTCGGGGCTTTCAAGCGTGATGATTCTTGAGGATCAGGCTCGACAGCAGCGCGTCGATGGAATGGAGGGCCAATATTATCGAGCGATCCTCAATAATGAATGGGGCCGGGAGCACTTAGCGAATCATCTCGGTGATCGCTGGGTCGGGGGCGGCTGTCGGGACATATCGGTACGCATATCCGATGAGTGCATCCACGTTCATGCCGGCATTCTTTCGCGTCAGTTACGCCAGTCAGTGGCAAAACCTGAAGCGCGCCTCTGCGTCTGGGCTTATGACGAGCAGTCGGGAGCCATCGCCTCTCATGAGGTTTCTTTGTCCGAGGTTTTCACAACGACCTCGAACGGTTGGACCACTTCGCGCGGCTCGGCCTGCGGCACGACTCGCACCCGAGCGAGTACGAAGCGGCGTGGCAGCGCGTCCAGGGGGACCTCAAGGCGCTCGCCGCCGTGGACGCCGAGGCGGCGAAGCGGGCCCGGCCCTTCC
>CAZAYE010000670.1:0-2945 GCA_964489255.1 uncultured Enterobacteriaceae bacterium | reverse complement strand
CGCCCGCCTGCAACGCTGCCAAGGCCTTCCCCAACAGATTGTCCGGACTCCCCCCCCCGGAAATTCAAAATAAAACCCGGGCCCTCTTACATGGTATCGGTTATCCTCTAGGCTAATATGTAACTCTGCCATCGGTCCCCCTCCTTGAGCATGGAGAATGTCAAGTGAGGAATCTATGGCAGAGTGATGCTTTTTGCAAGAATTTTACCTGGCCCTCGGCTCTAACTCCTTGTCTTTACTAAGTTTGCTGTGCAACGCTCTCCCGGGCCGGAATCGTAGCGTCTGCCTTCGCCAAACTCGGGGAACGAGATCCATTTCCCGATGGCGGACTTGAAAGGATCCACGCCGCCGCCGCGTCGCCCAACGGCCGATAGTCCCGTGTCGAAAGCTGGGTCCGAGGTCGCAGCCCTCTTCAGCTGCCACCAGTTCGGACGCTGCTCCTCGACGAAGCGCACGCGACCAGGTCTGCGACCCGGAACTGGGCGAAACCGGGGAACCGTGGGGAGACTTCCGATCGTGGCCCTGACGTGGGGCAGCAGGCTTCTGACGGCAGTCTCAACCTCTGTACGAGGATTCTCCCCTGACATTTCTGAAACAAGGCTACCTAACGCCTGGCGGGTGAGCGGCGGGAACCGCCCTCAGCATGGGTTCAAGGCAAAGCCGTAAACACCAGCACAAAGCTTCAAAAACCGAGCGCGGTTCCCGTCCGCTCCAGCGCCTGGTTAGGCCAGCATTCAGTCCTGCTCTGGATGGGGCGTTTCACCTACCTGTCGCCTGCTCCAACACCTCAGCGGCCCATGCTTGAACATCTTTCCCCGCCTTCTCCGCTGCCAGAACGACTCGACGATGACCCTCTGGCGACAACTGCAGCGTGACGCGTCCCGAAAATGGCGGCTCCGGCGCTTCCCCCCGCTCCGCACAAAAAGTCAGATACTCTTCGACCGAGTCTTCAAAGGCTTGACGGAGCTCCTCGACCGAGCGCCCCTGAAACGTGATCACATCTCGAATGTTGATCACTTCTCCATGAAACAGGTTCGCCTCATCGTCAAACTCTACTCGAGCCAGATAGTCTTTGTACTCCATCATGGCACCACTCCTGCTTCTGTGAGAAACCGGCGCATGGCGACCACCGCTCCTTTGTCCGTCTCCTTCCGCGGATGGGGGCGATGAAACACGGCTCGTACCCCATGGAGGGCAATCCGGACCCGTGAGCCTCGTCCTTCGCTGAGCTCCGCGCCACACGCGATGAGTAAGCTCTCAATATCCGTCCAGGGAATGTTCGCCCGAACTGGATCCTCAAAGATGGCTTGCAAGATCTTCTGATGCTTGGCCTTCATAGGAATGATACAGGGGGAAGGGATGATCTGGTAGCGAAATTTTCCACAGGCACCTAGCCTGCCTAACGTTGGAGATCAGCGCCGCGGTTTACCGAGTCCACTGGATCGACTCGTTAAGCGTAGACCTCCCCAACCGGAACACTTCCTACCACGTCCTTTGAGACATTGCGTCCCTGAGCTCCGCCATCCCAGCAAAGCCGAGCGCAAGCGAGCCAGTGGTGTCAAGTCTCTCAGCCGTCATCCTGAGAAAGTTATCCCTATCGGGGAGGGACGTTGGCACGATGGTTAACAGAAGAGTTGTGCGCGACCCGAAACCGTCTAGGGCTGCGTTGCGAAATCTGGTCGCGGCTTCACTATTCCCTGAACACGCATAAGCCATTACCAGCGAATAGAGTACTATGGGCCATGGGAGTAGCTTTCTCGCTTTTTCCAGAGTATCGATCGCACGATGATAGGCACCGGCCTGCAACAGTTCAACCCCGGTTTCGAACACGCCGTCAAAGAGGCAGAGGAAGCATAGGACGTGAACCACATCCCTATGCACAAAGGCCCCCCCGAGCGGCGACGCTGCAAGCTTGTCCCGATTAGACCATACGTGGTCCCACTCTTCATCATTCAGCGAGAGTCCATATTCCCGTGCAATCGCCCAACATCTGGCAATTATGGGATCCCCCGGCTGGTGTTCCCCTCTCCCTCCCAGAATCTTGGAAAGCCATTTCATGGGGATCTCCTTTTGTCGCCTAACGTGTGAGATGAGCGACGCAGCTGTTGTGCACCGCGTTCGCTCCACCGAAGTGTTATGCCCACAGCCTCCGAACGACACGGCAAAAACTATAACCGCTCTTGGAATTTCCTTTTGTATCCTCGGAAACAGGGCCCGGTCCCATCAGTCTGGCAATCTCTTTAGGGGAAGCGAAAAAACCAGTTTTAAGTGATGCCCAGCCAAGCATGAGTAAAACTCCGCCCACAATATAAGCCCACCAGCTTTTGAACTCAAAGAAAAGAAAGAGAGCACCAGCGGTATATATGAGCCCCCAGACAATGGGAACATATCTTCGACTTCGTGATCCAGTGGGATAACCAGTCACTTGGCCGGAACCGAACATTTTCATGGGATCGACCTCTAAATCAGCGTTGCACGCTGGACAACGAAAGTGCAGATACCCAGTGGATGAATCCTTCCCGAGATTCCTGAAAATGTCCGATGGAGCAGTCACATTAACGGTGTCGTGAGCCTCCACCTTCCCACGTTGGCCGCACGCTCCGCACTTGATATCTCTCGCGATCATGATTTTAGACTCCATTCGGCTTTAATGGCCTAACGCCAGCGCTCAGCGGCGCGCGGCTGTTTGCGCGTCCGCTGCAGCGAGATGATACTCATTGAGGCCCCCTCCTGAGTGTGCCGTTTGGTATACTCGGATTGACCCAAAAAACAACCTTAAAGGAGGAGACCTCACATGAGATTCTACACCCAACAGCACCAATACTCCTGCGGAATCGATCTGCATGCCAGGACCATGTACGTCTGTATCCTGAACCGGGAGGGCGAGATCGTCTTCCACAGAAACCTGCCCTCCACCCCGGAAGGCTTCCTCAAGGCGATCGCCC
>CAZAYE010000669.1:0-2946 GCA_964489255.1 uncultured Enterobacteriaceae bacterium | reverse complement strand
CGGAATCTAGGAAGCGTGAGCAGGAAATCCCGGAGCGGGCAGGTGCTCCCGCAGAGGTAACCTTCGTGCCGAACACTACGCCCCCTCACCCTGTCCCTCTCCCGCAAGGGGAGAGGGGACTCATAACCGCTCGGTCAGCAAAGACACATGAAGTGAGACCTGCTCTAAGGGTTCTTCGCTGGTGCGAGTTCTGACAGAACCCTACAGAGGCATTCCATGACGGCCAAAATGCTGGTACAGCACTTCCATATATGGTCCACAGGGGCGCCGGGCTTTAACAAAGTCGCGGGCTTCATCCAGCGCCATACCGTGATGAATATGAAGGTAGGCGATCGCTAACGTGGGAGCGCGGTTGCACCCGGCGTTGCAGTGGAGGAACACGGTGTGGCCCTCTTGAGAGAGGGAGTGCAACATCTGCAGAGCAGAGGGGAGGGCTTGGTGGAGACTTTGGCAGTCAAAGTCTGCGACCGGCGTGCGACGAAACTCGATCTGCCACTGACGATACTCTGTCACTAACGCGGGCAGGCTAATTCCTTTTGCGGCCAGATCATCTGCGTCCTGCAAGCTGAACACTGCAGAAATGCCGAATTCCCGCCTGAGCCAGGCAACGTCTTCAACCCGCGGATATTCGCCGACGAAGAGGGTAGAGAGGATCTCGCTCACCTCTGGGCGCCGGGTGCGACCGTCGTTGTGGTGGTGGGAAAAGGGATCGTAGAAGTTCGTCATGCTGGCAAGGTAAAGAAGCGTGCCCCCAGCGTCAAGGCTGACCACGTCTAGGTATAGGTAGAGTGGTTCAATTTGACTTCCTCCGCCTCTCTCCGTAGGGGCAGGTCCCCGTGCCTGCCCAGCTCCAGGGCAACCACAGGGGGTTGCCCCTACTCAGGATAAACTCCGCGAGGGCGAAGAATCTCGTCTAAACAGCGTCTGAACATGAGATTCTTCGGCCTGCGGCCTCAGAATGACAGGCCTGCAAAATCTGTGCGGCAAACCACTCGCTCGTTATCCTAGTCTTGCCAGTGATAGGGCATTTCCGCTAAGTAGAGGTGTCCGCTAGGCTTGCCTCTACGGCACAGCCACTTTTCATTGGAAAAAGGAGGATTGTCTTTATGAGTGGGGAAAACGAAAAGCTCGTCACCGATTTTTGTCAGTCCTGGACGCGGAAGGACGTTGACGAGATCTTAAACTATCTCACCGATGACTGCTTCTACCACAACATCCCCATGGAACCGTGTGTGGGTAAAGCGGCTATCCGGAAGTTCATCGAGCCTTTCCTGAAGGATGCCGAGTCAGCGAATTTTGAGATTAAGCACACCACCTCTGCTGGCAACGTGGTCATGAACGAGCGGATCGATCGCTTCGTTATGGGGCCGAAGAAGCTCGAGTTGCCAGTCGCTGGCGTGTTTGAAATTCGCGGTGGCAAGATTTCGGCCTGGCGCGATTATTTTGACCTCGCGACGTTTACCAAGCAGATGGGTTGAGTCGCGCAACCTTGGTGTCGGTAAAAAGCCGCAGGGTGCGCCCTGAGGCTTCTTCTCCCTTCTCGACGTGTAGCGGTCTCAAGGACAGCGTATCCCGCCCTCTGCGGGGGCTTTCTTGAGGAACGGGCAGAGAGGGTATAGTAGCAATCTTAAGAGTGTCATGTGCGCTAAAGAGGGGTTAACTATGGAGAAATTCGTTCCTGGACTCGAAGGCGTGCCGATCATGGAGTCGCAGGTCGGCTTCATTGACGGGCAGAAAGGCATCCTCGAATACCGGGGTATTCCGATCGAGGAGCTTGCGGAGAAAAGTACCTACGAAGAAGTGGCGTATTTACTCCTGTGGGGACGGTTGCCGACCCGCGAGGAGATAGCCAAGTTCGATCACGACCTACGCACTCACCGCCGGATCAAGTACCGGATCATCGATTTGATGAAGTGCCTGCCGGAAAACGGCCATCCGATGGATGCCCTGCAGGCGGCGGTGGCGGCGTTAGGCATGTTCTATCCAGCGAAGGATGTCACCAACCAGGAACAAAACTACTGGTCGATCATCCGTCTCATTGCCAAATTGCCAACCATCGTTGCGGCTTTTGAGCGTATGCGCCACGGCGACGAGCCGGTGAAGCCCCGCGACGATCTCTCGCATGCGGCCAATTTTCTGTGGATGATGACTGACCAGGATCCCGACCCCCTGGATGTGCACATCATGGATGCGTGCTTAATCTTGCACGCTGAGCACACCATGAATGCTTCGACCTTCAGTGGCCTGGTCGTGGGCTCGACTTTGGCTGATCCCTACACGATGATTTCCTCAGCTATCGGCGCGCTCACTGGCCCTTTGCACGGCGGAGCCAACGAGCAGGCGCTCAAGATGTTCCGTGAGATCGGCATCGTTGACAACGTCCGTCCTTACATTGAGGCGAAGCTGAAAGCAAAAGCCCGGATCATGGGCGTTGGTCATCGAGTCTACAAGGTGAAAGACCCGCGAGCGTTCGCTTTGCAAGGGTTGGCGCAACACCTGTTTAACGTCAAAGGCGAACACCCGCTATATAGAGTGGCCCAGGAAGTGGAACAGGTGATCAACGAGCATGTCGGGGCAAAAGGCATTGCCTCAAACGTCGATTTCTATTCCGGCGTGGTGTACGACAAACTCGGCATTCCCATCGACCAGTTTACTCCCATCTTTGCCATCGCCCGGGTGGCGGGCTGGCTCGCCCACTGGATGGAACATCTGAGGAATAACCGCCTCTTTCGACCTGACCAGATTTATACTGGCGAGCATAACGTTCCCTACACTCGGATGGAGCAACGTAGCTGAGTACACAAGGAAACGGAGAAACGGTGAAACGGAGACGGGGAGAACTGATGGGAGAATGAACCGGAGAAACGGAGATGGGGGAAACGGAGATGGTACAGTTCCTTGTTCTTTTTCGCCGATTCCCCGGCTCGCCGATTCCCCGATTCAGTG
>CAZAYE010000668.1:0-2950 GCA_964489255.1 uncultured Enterobacteriaceae bacterium | reverse complement strand
CGAAAACCGCTGTATTCTGTACAAAACCCAGCAACGAGTTCGGACTCCGCCTCTGGGATATCGAACGGGGTGCGGTTTCCCTCAGCCAGGGCGGCAACATAAAACATAAAGGCAGCAATGAAGGTGAAGGGATTGTGAAAGACGAACCAGTCCCACGGCGCCCATCCTTGCGTCCGGATAATTCCCTGCATACTGAGCGTCCCAGTCAGGAGAACGACCGGGAGCAACGCCAATCCAGCAGGAATTTCGTAACTAATGATTTGCGCGGCCGAGCGAATGCCGCCAATGAGAGACCATTTGTTATTCGACGACCATCCTGCCATCAACACCCCGACCACAACCAGCGCGGTCACCGCGGTCAAATACAGGATGCCCACATTCATGTCGGCGATGATCAAATTGCTACTGAACGGAATCACTACGAAAGTCGCCACGATTCCCCACACAACAAAGTAGGGAGCGAAGAGGAAGAGCGGACGGTCGGCAGCGTCAGGGACAATGTCTTCTTTCAATAACAGCTTAATGCCATCAGCGAGCCACTGCAGAAACCCCTGGGGTCCTACCCGATTCGGCCCGATTCTGGACTGGATCCGTGCCCACACTCGACGCTCTAACCAACTGGTGACGCCAGCAATCGGCAAGAAGAAGCCGAATATCACTATAGCGCCAAAGAGGAACATCATTAGCGCATAGACCAATTCTACCGGCATTCCGGCAAAAGCACCATTTGCCATCAGCCTATCAATGAATGCTTGCATAGCGTCGCTGTGAGTACCCTACACGTTGATTTTTGTCTAGCGGTCCACCTCTGGAGCGACCACATCGAAACTGGCAATCAGGGCAATCAAGTCGGCAATCATGAGACCACGGCTGACCTTGTCGACGATGCTCATGGCCGCGAACGAACCGGTACGAATTTTCGTGCGGTAGGGAAACTCGCTGCCATCACTGACCACATACCAGCCCATATCTCCACGAGACCCTTCGACCCTGATGTACGCATCTCCGACAGGTGGTTTCAGTTTGCGCGCCACCTTGGCGAGCACAGGTCCAAGCGGCATCATGCTGAGGCACTGCCGCACGATTTTGCAGGACTCACGCATTTCATTGATGCGCACCATGTAACGCTCAAAGCAGTCGCCAAGCGTCCCCAGCTCTCCCGTCCCAACCGGTATGTCAAACTCTAGCTCAGAGTAGACTGAGTAAGGTTCGTCGCGCCGCACGTCGTACTTGAAGCCACAGGCGCGCAAGTTCGGACCGACCAAGTTGTAGTTGATCGCCTCTTCCTTACTGACTACGCCGACGTTGGCTAAGCGTTCAACGTAAATCTTATTGTACGAGATGAGGTCGTTGTACTCGTCGATGATCGGTTCGAAATGGTCAAGAAAGTCCGTGACCTTCTCTGGATACCCGACCGGGAGGTCCCAGGCCACGCCGCCGATGCGCATATAGTTAAAAGTGAGGCGCGCTCCACAGAGTTCTTCCAGCAGATCGTTGATCTTCTCTCGCTCGCGTAACGCGTGCAGGAAAGGCGTGTACGCCCCAATGTCCTGGACCATTGCCCCAACCGCAAGGAGGTGGCTGGCAATACGGCCTAATTCCGCAGCAATCACCCGGCAGAATTCCCCACGTCGGGGCACCTCGATGCCAGCAATTTTCTCGCACACCATTCCCCAGCCTTGGTTACATTGCATCGCCGATACATAGTCCACACGATCTGTATACGGCATAAAGCCATGATAGCCGACCTTTTCGGAAATCTTTTCGATAGAGCGGTGAAGATAACCAATGTCAGGAATGGCCGTCCGCATGACTTCGCCGTCAGCCTTGACGATGAAACGCAGCACACCATGGGTGCTGGGATGCTGCGGACCCATGTTTAAGGTCATCTCTTCGGTAGTCAGTCCACCGTCTCGTTGTACCTCGACTTCATAGCCTGCCAGGCTCATCGGGTCCTCCAAATCGGAATGCTGAACGTGGAACGATGAATGATGAATTGAAGACAAGGAATTCAGTATACATTCTCTATCGTCCGTCGCTCATTGTTCATAATTCATCATTTAAGCAGACTTTCCCGTCGTGTGCTGATACCATGGTATTCTTCAGGCTCAACAAAATCCTTGCGTAACGGATGCCCAAGCCAGTCTTCTGGCATTAGAAGGCGACGCAAATCGGGATGTCCGGTGAAAGTCACGCCGAGCAGGTCGTAAATTTCCCGCTCTTGCCAATTCGCGGCCTTCCAGACTCCCTCTACCGAAGGCATCACAGGGTTATCGCGCGGGACATCGACCTTGACGACGATTTGGTGACGGTGGGGATACGAGTAAAGATGTGAGACGACCTGGATCTTGTTCTCTTTGAGGTAGTCCACACCGGCCATGTTGGACAAGCAGTCAAAAGCTAAGACTGGATCTTCCTTGAGGAAGCGGCAGACTTCGACGATTACCTCCGGCTTAACAACAATATAAGGGTCGAGGGCTTTCTCGTTCAACGACGCGATTGCTTCACCGAAGCGTTCTTTGACCTTCTGATACACCTCTGCTGAAGTCATGGGCTCACATCGGAATTGATAGAGTTAGGCCACACCTCCCTGATAGGGGTGCAGCAGTGAAGAACCTACGCCGCGTGTGCCTCTCCCTCAGCAGGAGCTTTTTTCACCAACCACCGCTCCTGCATCATCTTCTCCTGTAGCTTGAGGAGTCCTTCAGTGAGAGCTTCGGGGCGAGGTGGGCAACCAGGAACATACACATCAACAGGAATTACTTTGTCTACGCCATCACACACCGAGTACGCTAGCTGGAAGAGCCCGCCACAGTTAGCACAGCTTCCCATGGAAATCACATATTTGGGATCAGGCATCTGGTCATAGAGGACTTTCGTGCGCAGCGCCATCTTTAAGGTCAGGGTCCCAGCAATGATCATCATGTCGGATTGCCGGGGCGTGGCGCGA
>CAZAYE010000667.1:0-2952 GCA_964489255.1 uncultured Enterobacteriaceae bacterium | reverse complement strand
ATATTGCAGGAATCACTCCGCGCGACTCGCGTCTCACAATCCTTGGGGCCTCGAGCAGTTACCTGGTAGTGGACGTAACCAGTGCAGCAGGGTGCTATGGTGTGGGCGACGAGCTGACGTTCTCCCTGAACTACGCTGCACTCCTCACCGCGATGACCTCAGAGTATGTGGAGAAGCGCCCCGTGCACGGCGGAGTGCTTCTCGATAGCGCCTTGGCAGAGAGTTGAGGCATGCAGAGCAGAGATCCGCGTACGCGGCACCAGACGAAGGCGTTGATCCATCTTGACCGCCTCACGCACAACCTACGTCTTCTGCAAATGCAGGTGGGCATAGTCCCTCTGTGGCCCGTGCTCAAAGCCAACGCGTACGGGCACGACGCGGTCATCGTCGCCTCACACCTAGTGCGCCTAGGCTACACCACACTCTGCGTGGCCGACGTTGACGAAGCCGTCGCCTTGGCCGCGGCAGGGGTACGCGCCACCTTCATCGTGCTCTCCGCGACACTCCCCCACCACAGCGAAGTGCTGGTCGCCTACGGTTGCGAGCCAGTGGTGTGCACCCTCGAGATGGCAGAGGCGCTGGCCCATGCCGCGGAGAAGGGCGGGCGGCGCCTCTCCGTCCACCTGAAAGTTGATACCGGCATGGGACGCATCGGCATCCAGCCCCGGGAGGTCTGGCCCTTTCTTGAGCGATGCCGAGACTTTCCGGCGCTGCGGATCCGGGGGCTCATGAGCCATTTCCCCCGCGCCGACGAAGCGGATAAGACCTATTCGCTTGAACAACTCGCGCGCTTCCAGCAGGTCGTCGAGGCAACGAGGAGCTGTGGAATTGACGTGCGCCACCTAGCCAACAGCGCCGCGATCTTTGATCTCTCGGGTTCCTACTTTAATGCGGTGCGGCCTGGAATCGCCATCTATGGCCTGCGGCCATCCTCGGAGATCGCTAATCCGCGCGTGCACGCCCTCAAGCCAGTGCTTGAATGGAAGACGCGGGTCGCGTTCCTCAAGGAGGTCCCCACGGGGACAGGGTTGAGCTACGGGCATACCTTCCATACCAAGACGCCCTCGCTGATTGCCACCGTTCCCATCGGCTACGGTGACGGCCTCAGCCGGAACCTTTCGGATCAGTTAGAAGTCCTGGTCCGTGGGGTGCGTTGTCGCCAAGTGGGACGGATCACTATGGACATGAGCCTGATCGACGTGACAGCACTCCGCGGCCAGGTCGAACTGGGTGACGAGGTTGTTATCATCGGCCGTCAAGGGGCGGAGGAAGTGACCGCCGATGAGTTGGCCGCGAAGCTCGGGACCATCAACTATGAAATAGTTACCTGCATCTCTCACCGTGTTCCGCGTCTGGCCCTCGACCCGGCTACGAGGTAGCCGACGTGCTCTCCTCTGCTCGGTCTCGCCTGAGCAATGGCGCGGGAAGGCCGTGAGGAGCAACCAGCAGGAGCGCTGTTCGTTCTTGGCGATCATGAGGCGGCAACCGGAAGGGCGAGAGTGAACGTGGTCCCTTGTCCAGGGGTGCTCTGATATGTCAACGTTCCGTTATGAGCCGCAATAATCTGCCGCACGATCGTCAATCCTAATCCTGTGCCTTTAGACTTTGTGGTAGTGAACGGTTCGAAGATATCAATACCAGCCGGAATGCCGACTCCAGTATCTTTGATTGTCAAGCATACCTGTCTTCCAGAACTAGTTGCGCTGACGGTGAGCTGTCCTCCTTCTGGCATTGCCTCGACCGCGTTCTTACACAGGTTCAGCACGACCTGCTTCACCTTCTCCGCATCGATCCACACAGGAGGCAAATCGCGAGGAAACGACTGTTCAACCGTAATTCCCCGTGCCAGGTAGGACAGGGATTCGACCGCCAGGACATCTGCCACCACTGCAGCCAATGAGAGCGGTCGCAGATTGAGCTTTTGGCGACGGGCAAGGGTGCGAAACTCTTCCAAGAGCGAAATGAGCCGTTTCATTTCGCTCATTAAGTTGCGCAAGGACACCAGAGCTCTCTCATCGATCTCACCGTGCTGTTTGGGAAGACGACGCTCTAAGAGCTGAACAGACATGTACATGCTGTTGAGCGGGTTGCCGACCTCGTGCGCGAAGGTCGCTGCGGTAGTGCCGATGGCGGCTAAACGCTCGCGCTCAAGTAACTGTTCCTGTAGTCTGACCTTCTCAGAAATGTCCTGGCCAATGGAAAGCAGACCGATAAGGTTACCAGTCCTATCTTTGAGCGTCGTCGAAGACCACTCGATCTCACGCTGGTGCCCGTCACAGGTGATCATGGGGCTTAGAGCATGGTACGTTTGCGGACCTTGCAGAGCCTCGGCGAACATCTTTTGCACACGGCTTTGGGCACGTTCTGGGATGAAAGTAGCAAACCAGCTCTTACCCTGTACCTCGGCAAGACGGTAGCCGGAGAGTTCCTCCATGTATTGATTAAAGCGTACAATCCGGCCGTCCAGGTCAAGCACGAGCACGATGGCCCGCGCGGTCTCAATCAGACTCTCAGCGAAGTCTCGCTGTCGTTGGAGTTCATCTGTACGCTCCGCAACCTGGCGCTCCAGTTCTTCATTTAGGTGGCGTAGTAAGGCGGTCCCTTCCTGTGAGCTGCGCCGAGCAAGTTCAAACGGCGCAAGACTCTCGGCAAAGACGTCAGCCGCGGCCTGGGTGAGACGAGCGCCCTCATCAGTTCCCAGCCTCTGCAGTAACATGGTCACGAGAACCTCCTGCTGCATGGCTAACATCTCCAGGACGTTGAGGCGATCGGTTACAGCGCTTCGTCCCAGTTCGTACGCACGGAGCAGGGCAGCTTCGCCGCCACCGGCTATATGCTCTTGCAACACCGCAATCAATTGCTCCGTGAGGGAGCGGCGAGAGTCACTCATGAACTGTCTCCCAGATACCGTGCGACGAGGACAAGCGCGTCATCCGTAGCCTTCCCATATTG
>CAZAYE010000666.1:2474-2965 GCA_964489255.1 uncultured Enterobacteriaceae bacterium | reverse complement strand
GGCGCAAATTATCCGGCCCCGGCGCCGGACGGGTTTTGCTCAGCCAGCGTTTGTAGACCTCGTGGGATTTGTTGGTGTCGAGGTATACGTCCTGGAATTTAATTCAAGAGGGTTATCCAGATCCTGACTGCGACTACACCGATCACGCCGGCATACACGTAGCGAAGAACGCACGGAGAAACCCGGCCGTGGATGCGCTCGCCGCTCAACGCCCCAAGGCCGGCGCCTACCGCTACTGCGAGTGT
Organism: uncultured Enterobacteriaceae bacterium; assembly: GCA_964489255.1. Lineage (GTDB taxonomy): Bacteria > Desulfobacterota > Binatia > Bin18 > Bin18 > CAZAYE01. The sequence goes on along the minus strand of CAZAYE010000666.1, from coordinate 2,720 downwards.
CATGAGGAACGGAATCTGCCCGGTGATAAGCTTACCTAAAAACCCCGAGAATGTGCTAAGCACGGCGATGGCCAGGTTGCTGCCGATCGCGATACGGGTCGGAACCTTCAGCACATAGATTTGCAGAGCGACGAAAATGAAATTCCCAGCCCCGAGAAAGCCCACCACAATCCCAGTTGCCCCCGATAGGACACTCAGGGGCACAAAAGGAACCATAACCCTCTCCACAGGAATATTCTCTCGATC
>CAZAYE010000666.1:0-2464 GCA_964489255.1 uncultured Enterobacteriaceae bacterium | reverse complement strand
TCCGCAGAGGGAGCCGGAAGAAAAATCATCGCTGCAGCCAAGAGAGTCACCAGGCCGAAGAGGAGCAGCAAAAACCATTCAGAGACCCACTTGGAGGCGACCCCTCCCACAAGAGACCCACTTGCTGCGGTCAAAGCGGCCACGAGGGTTAGCCGAGCGTGGACTCGTCCGCTCCTCCAGTGTGCGGTTCCTGCGATCAGTGTGGCAAAGAAAACCTGAGCGATGACAAGGCCTGACACTGTTTTGACGTCCAGGCTCTCCAACCCCAGAAGCGGAGGAACATAGAGAAGAAGAGGGAACAGCAGAACGCCTCCTCCAAGTCCGAGGAAACCGGCGGCAAACCCGCCGATCACTCCGAGGACAGCCAAGGTCGAAAGCAGGGTAACGTTCATGACCAATGACCGTCTAGGACCAAATGATCAGCCTGTGCTTCCTCTAGTGACCACAATGCTAAGCCGTGCCGCCGCGCGGGTAATCTGACTTGTGGGGGATGATCTGCCGAACTCCGCCTCGAGGTCGAGGATGGTCCCCGTGATAGCGCGGAATCAAATGAATATGCACGTGGAAGACACTCTGTCCTGCGGCCTTGCCAATATTGATCCCAACATTATATCCGTCGGGCTTAAACTCATCATTGATGGCATCCTGCTCGGCCACCAGGAGCTCCATGCAGGCGCAGATCTCTTCTGGAGTAAGGTCGAAGAAGTCGGCACAATGCCGCAATGGAATAAATAACGAATGGCCAGGACTGATGGGATAGCTATCTCGCGCGCAGTAGGCAAACTCATTGCGTCTGATCACGCCCCGTGGAGTGCAGAAAAGGCAGGGGTTGTTTAGGTCCTTCATGCCTCAGTTTAACTGAGAGACGAGGCTCTGCTGGCGGCGTAAAGCATCGCCACAAACCGATACGCCAGGTGTGCGAACTTCGAGTAGGGAATGTAAACGAGCAAAGAAAAGATGAAGATGAGGTGAATGAAATAGACCCAATACGCAAGGGGTGGAATATTCGCCAATCTCAGGATCTCAGAGAGAAAGCCCGTGAGCGTCGTCAGGGCGAGCACCCATAAAAAGAGCCAGTCCGAATAAGTGCTCTTACCGGCTTTTTCCTTGTCTGTATACCTTCGGTAGAGGAAAACCGCACAGGCTACGAGCACCGCAATCCCACTCACGTTGCCGAGAATCTTTACAGGGTGCCAGAGCGGCCATGGCGTGAGATAGCCGAAGGCGTAGATGCCGATACCGACGGAGGTGGTGGTGAGCACCAGGCCGAGGAATCCATAGAAGACCGCAAGATGGCTCCTGTGCAAGTGGGCCTTGTAGCTTTCTCGCGTCCCCACCCGGTCGCCCTCACACTGGCGAAACCTCCTGTGCCTCACAATATCCACCAGCGTCGCACTGAACCCTTTGCCAGGACTACCGTCTCGGGACGGTAAGAAAAAGCCGTTCATGCTTTTCCAGTAGCGTACTCCGCCGACGATGACAGCCACCACCGCGGCGCCCACTGCCAAACTAAAGACGATCTCGATATAGAGGATCGGCATAAACTTGGAAAATACAATTTGACCGGTGGGAAGAGAGGTGAGGTTCCCTAGCCAGGCTAGGATCAAGAGAAAAATAAGCGCAGGAAAGGCGAAAAGGAAAGGCAAGTACTTAGCCTCCTTCACAGCCTTACCCATAAAGGTGGGAACGGCATAATGGGTGATACTGTAATCTCTCAGCGCGGCCATCACATCCGCAGGCTTTGCCTCTCTCGGGCAGTAGCTATTGCAGTGACTGCATTGATGGCATAGCCACGCTGCAGGGTCGGCTAAAAGTTTATCCTTTAATCCCCATTGGACCCAGATCATCTCCTTACGGGGGAAAGGCATGTCATCAGTGGATAGAGGGCATACCACCGAACAGGTCCCGCACTGATAACAGGAGGCGAGGTCGTGCGCTCCAAGACCAAGAATCTCCCGTTTAAAGTCGAGATCGGGCTGTGTGAACACTGCGTCTGCCACTTTTCGCCCCTAAAAACCTTTAAATGGATTTAGACCGATTTTCTTTACGCTCTCCACAAACTCGCTTAGGATCAAAGGCATTTTGTCGTATTCTGAGATTGCAACCTCTACCACCCTGACCCTTTCAGGCTCGAGCGCCAAACGATTCAGTGTCTCGCGGACATTTTCCATTCTCTTTCCCAAAAGCTCGCTTCCCTGGATGAAGTGACACTAGTAATCCTCTCCAGACTTACAGCCTAAAAGCGCAACGGCATCGAAACCCCGGGAGAGCGCGTCCGCGATCAATACACTATTGATGGAGCCCAGACAGCGCACCGGGATCACCCTGACGCAAGCCGGATAGCTCAGCCGATTGATTCCGGCCATGTCGAGCGCTGGATAGGCATCGTTCTCACAGGCCAAGGCAAGGATGCGCGGTTTTTCTTCGTCCCCTTCGGGAATCTCCACTGCCTTGATCATAGAGG
>CAZAYE010000665.1:0-2976 GCA_964489255.1 uncultured Enterobacteriaceae bacterium | reverse complement strand
CGACTGGCAAGTCGTCGGCTTCCCGTTCCAGTTTGGTGGCACGGGGGATTGTAAGGACTGGCTGTTCATGGGCGCTGGCCTTCGCCAAGGGACAGAACAAGCAGATGCACCCTATCTGATCGGCGGGGCGATTGGCCGACCGGGCGCGTTCCGCCTAGCGGTAGAGGGTCAAGTGGATCTGAACACGGGTAAGCTGGGACTCCAGGTCATAGTACAAGACTTCTTCTAAGCTGCACGGCCGTCGCCGTATAAGACCGAACATGTCAACAGGTTCGGCAACTATGAGCTTCGATCAGATACCTTTCAGCACCGGAGAACTCAGACTCTCACCTGCTCGCATCGTGAAGATTCGACACGCCACCTGAAAGTTTACACAGTTCTTTGCCGAACCCCCGCACAGGTCGTCGCCGGTCCGGGAGCAATGATCAAGTACAGGGCGATGAAGACGAGCAAGGTTCCGAACAGCAAGTTAAAACTCCAGCGGTTGAGCGCGTTCACCGCAAAGACCCCAAGCACCGCGCCCGGCACGGTGGCGACCGCGAAGATTCCGCCCGTACGATAGTCCGTCTTTTTCATCCAGCCGTAGGCCACAGAACCCGAGGTAGCATTCAGGAACACGACGGCCAAGGAGATCGCGGTCACCACGTCGGGTTCCAAGCGTGGGTACATAAGGAGGAGCGTCGGCACCAAGAGAGAACCACCGCCCGCGCCGACCAAGGTGCCAAACGCACCGACCGTCACCCCGAGGGAGAAGAGGGCCGCAGTGGACATCAGCATACAAGGCCCCTATCTCGCCGTAAGAGGCATTTCTGATGCCACCCGCACCTGTTCCTCCCTACAACGGCTCATGGGTGTTGTATTCCCGCGATAGACTCCTAGTTGACACAATAATACACACCGTATACTTTATTCTCCATCGTTTACTGGAGGACCCCGTTGCCCGCAACCAAAGCCCAACTTCGTGAGCAGAACCAGGCCAATGTCCGCGCCGCCATCTTGGACGCCGCCCGTGCGCTGTTCGCCAAAGACGGTGTGGCCGGCCTGTCCATGCGCCGCCTGGCGGCCCAGATCGGATACACGCCGCGCACGGTCTACCTCTACTTTACCGATAAAGACGATTTGCTCTCCGAACTGATTGAAGAAGAGGTCGGACGGTTAGCGGACCGACTTGAGTCCGCCGCTGCGAAACAGCGGACCCCAGGTCGACAGTTGGAGGCCGTGGCGTTGGCCTATGTCGCGTTTGGCGTTGAGCACCCCCAGGCCTACGAAGCGATTTTTATGGTGCGAAGCCACCCGATGACGCGCAGGTCAGCAACCCTTAAGCAGCACGTCCAAGGGAAGCGCATGTTGGACGTCCTGGATCGTGTCGTGCGCGAGTCGGGTCGGATCGCGGCAGGGCGCGACCCCCACGTAGTCGTCCAGGCGCTCCGCTGCGCGCTGCATGGTGTGACGTCTTTGCTCGTACTGGGACGGCAGCTGCCTGGTGTGAAATGGGAGACGGTGATCAAACACCTGGTGGCGAGCGTGGTGGGGGAAGGGCAGGCGTAACGAGTTCCCTGTTCTGGAGAATGAGCACTGAGAGACCGTATGAATCCGAGGAGGATACTATGAAACAACTGACACCAGTTCCTCACGAGCAACCGACGATTGCACCACAACGATCTTCCTGGTCGAGGTTCATCGTGTTCTTAGCCGTCGTGTTGTTGGGAAACCTGCTGCTGGTCAGCATCACAACGGCAGCAGAAGAGCAAAGCTATCAGGCGCTGCGCAATTGGATTGAACAGTATCGTGCTGTTTCCCCAACGTGGACGCCAGGGCAACAGCTCACGGAGGCAGACCGTAAGGCGCTGGAGCCGTTCATTCCCCGGTCCGCTTGGGAATACTATTTCTTCCCGGGTATGGACATGGAGATGGCAGCAACTGCGCACTACGCGTTCCCCCCAGATTGGAAGAGGGGCCTCCCGGCGGGTGCACGGTTGGATGAGAATGGAGTGCTGGTCGGGTTTCCTGGTGGTGGCCTGCCCTTTTCCGACATTAACGCCGAGGATCCACAGGCGGCGGTGAAAGTCATCTGGAACATGCTGTGGCGGCCGGGCACCCAAGATTATGTCATGCCGATGGTGGCGTGGTTGCGCAGCCAACACGGGCAGCTCGATCGGCAATTGGAATTCACCTCGGTGAGCTTAGAGTACGCCCGTGGGGATCACTGTTTGGTTCCCGGCTATGAGGAGGTCCGGGGGAAATCGCTGATGGAGTTTCGCTCTCCACGAGACATGGCCGGGGCTAAGAATCTCTCCGTCAACTACGTTGATCACTACAAAGAGGACGACGGTTGGCTCTATATGCCTGCGCAGCGCAAACCGCGGCGGACGCTCTCGTCCGAGCGCACCAGTGAAGTGATGGGCATGGACTTTACCCGTGAAGATGCGATGGGGTTCGGTGGCAAAGTGCACGAACAGACCTGGACGTATCTGGGCAAGCGAGTGGTGGTAGCAACCACCAACGTGCGCGACAACCCTGAGGCCGGTGGTCCACATCTGTGGGTACCCAACCGCGCACGCTGGGAACTGCGTGAATGTCATGTGCTCCTGGTCGATCCGAAGAAAGCGGGCCATCCCTACAGCCATAAGATCTTGTTTATTGATGCGGAAACGTACTGGACGCACTGGATGTTCGCTTTTGACCGACAGGAAAAGCTGTTGCGCATGAATCAGCATTTTCTCAAGTATTCTGAGAGCTATGCGCACGAGACGCCACAGCAGGCCCCGTATCTGGCGCAGGATTTCTCCAACAACGTGGGCCATCATGTGTTCCTCCATTTGGGGGAGACTGACATCAACGCGCAGAAGCCGCACGCGACCGTCACGCACTGCTACGTCATGAAGAAGGACTTATCGCCGGGACGAGCAAAGCAATTTTACTCGGTCCGCAACATGGTCAGCGGCCGGCGCTAACCGCCACAGAGGAATGCAAGGG
>CAZAYE010000664.1:0-2979 GCA_964489255.1 uncultured Enterobacteriaceae bacterium | reverse complement strand
CTTGCCAAAGCCGAAGGAGAGGAGTTAAAAGAGGGGGGATTCTCATGCCTGTAAGAGGCAGCACTACGCCATATGATGACCACAACACAGGAAGGCACACCGTTTGATGGGTGCAACGACCCACAAGTTAGCTCGGACTTTTTCCATGGCGATATTCATGGCGGCTTGGCTCGGATGCGGAAGCGGCTGCTCGACCTTACGACCCGCAACCGGCTCCTTAGCTTTCGCCATACAAAGAAGTCCTCCTTGCGTGTCGTCGATGAACTCCCAGATCAGTCAAACGTTTGCGGAAGAAGGTAAAGGGGCACTAAGCCTTACTCCGGCACTTCCCTGCTCGTCCATACCCGGAACTGCTCCTCCATTCCTTCGCAGCTCCTCATCCCAGGTCCCAACGAAGGAAGGCCGCTATCTATTGCCGGTAGAACTCTTGAGGATCGATCCCGAGCCGTCGCAGACATGCTCGTTGTGTCCCTTGCGGGACATCTTTGCCGGTTCCGTGGTAACCGATGGTGTACGACGGGCCTTTACCACTCCCTGGCACTGTTTCCCGGACTAGGAATCGCTCCCCGCCTTTTCCGCGGCCCCGATATTCTGCTACCCCAAAATCTTTCAGGCGAGTGATAAATTCCCGATACGTCACTTACGCAGCTTCCAGGAGAGTCTCTTGGAGATCGATAGTGTCAGGGAAAGGAGACGCTGTCTGTTCGCAGCGAATCTCTAACGTGACGCGTTTGTAGGGACGGCTAGAGAAAAAGGCGTTCCACGCATCGAGGGGCGCTGACTGGAACAGATACTCACGGTTGTCGTGCGCAAGGGAGTATTCAATATGCGCGGTAATAACATCCTTGATGGCTTGTTCTGCCTCGTCCGCCGTAGGGGCCACTTCGACCAAGTCGAACTGGAGGCAATGTGCCTCATATCCTTCGTCGGTCTGTCGTAGCAATACGTCAAGATGCAAAGTAGGTTTCATAAACTGCGCTCCCTGTTGCAACAAAAATCTTCTCATTTCTCAAAAATTGTTGCAACATCTTTGTCAACTCATCAGTCAACACCAGAGGACGTTCTTGCCCTTTTGTTGTGGGACAACCATGGGACAACAGACCGTGCGTCTGGCGCGTGAGCTTAGTGCGCACCCTGCTCCCGCACTTTGTCAATATATCGTTGAATCAACAACCGCATCGTCTCGGCTGGCTGGATGCCAATCAAAGGAAACGCCCCGAGCATGAAAGTGGGGTAACCGACGACGCCAAAGGTCGCGGCCTCAGCCTCGTTTGCTTTGATACGTGCCGTGAACGTTTCCGTCTTGAATGCCTGCTCCAACCGATCGCCTGAGAGGCCAACCCGTTCTGCCACATTGAGCAAGGTCGGCAGATCGCCAATATCCAGCCCTTCCTCGAATACAGCGGCAAAGACGGCGTCATGGTACTCAGGAGACTGGCCCTGCTCGCGGGCAAACTCGGCTCCTGCGAGGGCATAAGCCGAATTGAGCCAACGCTCGGGGACGCGCAAAGGAACACTAGTTTCATGGGCCACGCGAAATATCTTGCCCTTGGCCTCGTCACCAATCATTTCACCGTTCTTCCAACCTGGATGACGGCGCGAAATCTGCACGCCCTTCCAGAGAAGTTCAACCTCTAGTTGGCCCTCTAATTGCTCCATCACCTTCTTGGCGACATAGCACAGGGATGAGGCATAGTCGTAGTAAATGGGAACGATAACCTGAGACATAGGCGTACAACCCTCGCTTTCTGGTAGGTACTGGATCACCTTGAGCGTTGCAAGGGTGTAGGAGCTGGACTATAAAAAGAGCGCTTAGCTATTAGCTATTAGCCAGACCGGAAGATACCGGCTAGCCATCTTTTCCGTTTTTGCTAAAAGCTAACCGCTAACAGCCATCGAGAGGAGGGCATCATGGGACTCATCGAAGTACTGAATCCGACCGCCGAGGCGCGAGCGCCCGAATTACCGTTGGCGCGGCGTCTCACCGACCTGCGCGGCAAGACCATCGGTTTTCTCAATAACCGCAAGGCCAATGCTGGCCTGTTACTACAGCATGTCGAGAACCTCCTACACGCCCGCTGTGGCGAGTTCACGGTGGTCAAAGGCGACAAGAACGCGGCTATGGGAGCACCTGAAGCAGTCATGGCCCGGCTCTCCCAGTGCGACGCGGTGGTGACCGCGGTCGGTGATTGAGGGTCGTGTACGTCGTGGAGTGTCCACGACACCATCGAATTGGAAAAGCGCGGTATCCCCACAGCCGTAATCTGTAGTGACGAATTTGCTCCCCTGGGCCGTGCCGAGTCTCGCACCCTGGGCATAGGCGGCCTGCCAATTGCCGTTATTCCGCATCCTCTGGCCGGGAACAAAGCAGATGAAGTGAAGAGAAAGGCGGATGCAATTGCCGATGAGGTGATCGCTATCCTTACCCAGCCTGCTGAGAAACTGGTTCAAGAATACCGTGAGCGTTTCCTAAAACCAAAAGCGGTCAGCGGTCAGCGATTAGCTGTCAGCTAGAAGTGCTGACGCTTCCTCGTCTGGCTGAAAGCTGATTGCTGATAGCTGAAGGCTGTGTGATATGAACCTCCATTCTGACACAATCTCGCTCACCGACTCCCTCGAAGCGGTCAACGATTGGTTTTATGATCAAGGTTGGACCGATGGATTGCCGATCATTCCCCCGACTCCCGAGCGGGTGGAAAAACTGCTCGCCTGGACTGACCGCGATCCTCAGGAAGAACTTGGTCCAGTCCCACCGAAGTATGGGATCGCAACGATCGAGAAACTGGCGATCAATGCGGTGATGGCCGGGTGTTTGCCCGAGTATTTCCCTCTCATCATTGCCGCAGTCGAGGCCATGTTGGAGAGTCAGTTCAATCTCTATGCGGTGCAGAGCACGACGCATCCGTGCGCACCGCTGCTCATCCTGAATGGACCAATTGCCCGTGAACTGGGAGTGAATGCGCGCTACAACGCTTTCGG
>CAZAYE010000663.1:0-2984 GCA_964489255.1 uncultured Enterobacteriaceae bacterium | reverse complement strand
AATTCGTGTGCATATAGGGCAAACGAGGATTCAGATAGTACGCGCGAATTTCGGCAATCCGCCCATCTCTAAAAACATACCATTCAGCTCCGCGAATCAGTTGCGGCTTTTTCTGCCCCGGTGGTGTCCATTGCATAGTCCATTCGATGACTGCTTCGTCGTCTTGGACGAGGGCATGATCCACTATCCACATACCTCCGACGCGCGGCTGCATCTTTGCCCAATAGGTTGCTAACGCGTCCGCTCCACGAATCGGTGTATGATGAGTGAAGTAGTGGACCACGTCTTCCGTAAAGGTTGACTTCATGAGTTCCACGTTGGCGGTGTTGCACCCGTGGTAGTAACGCTTGATAGTCGCGATGTGTGGATGTTCTGAGGACATGCGCGTTTCCTTTCCTCTTTTACACGGCTAATTGAATATCCCACAGCGGTGGATCGGTTGGCCGGGTTATCTCGATCTGAACGAGCAGACCGCAGCTCGGACAGAGAAGGCTTTCGGTGCATGGTGTTTCTCCTACTGAACCCTCAGACGGCAAACTCGTCTGTTACTTTCTCGACTGGTTGTAAAGCCACTGGATCGTCGCGAGTCTCGGGAGCAGGAGGTTTTCGCTCTGGCATCATCTCTTCCATTTGTTCCATCATACGCCGCTGAAGATGCCCAGCGCACATCGAAAGACCGAACAGAACGAGCACAATAATCAGGCTCATTCCCAAGGCAAACCCAACGCCGAACTTAAACCCTCGACCAATTTCAGAAGGCATAATCTATCCTCACTCTACTCCCCTTAAGTCTGCCAGACTCAAGACGCCACCCCCGTCAACTCAGCACTGATCCGCCACAACCGCTGTGCCGCGTTGTCGTCTTGAGCAGCCTTTGACGGCTGGAGCTCGCGGCGATTACAGAAATACTTACCGTTCACTCCTGTCACCTCTGGCGAGGTGGCCAGGTAGATCACCGTGTCCGCACCCTGCTCGGGGGTGAGAAAAAAGGGACGGAGCGTTTTGGCGATGAGTACTGCCCACCGCCCATTGTTCCAACCGAGGCCGGTAGCAACACCCCCTGGATGTACACAATTCGCGGTGACTCCAGCCTCAGCGATCCGGTGAGCCAATTCACGGGTAAAGAGAATATTGCACAGCTTTGTTTGCCCGTAGACAACGAATGGACGATAGGTGCGCTCATTCTGGAGATCGTTGAAGTTCAGGGTGCTCCACCGATGGGCGTGAGAGGCCACGTTGACGATGCGGGCGGGCTCGCTTGCAACTAGATGCTCAAGCAGAAGATGCGTGAGCAGAAAGTACGCTAAATGATTAACGGCGAAGACGGTTTCGACGCCGTCAACAGTCGTTGACCGTTTGAGGTTGACGACACCTGCGTTATTGATCAGAACGTGGATCTGTGGATAGCGTTCCAGGAGGGCTTGAGCCAGACGACGAATCTCGGCTTGGGAGGAAAGATCAGCCAGGACAAAATCGACGGAGTCGTTACCGGTCGCTGCACAGATCTCGATACGTGTCGCTTCAGCGCGCTCGCGATTCCGGCAAACCAGCACGACTGTTGCCCCCATTTTTGCGAGTTCTCGTGCAGTTGCTTTGCCAATTCCTGAACTCGCGCCGGTGACGACGCATACCCTCCCGTGCATATCATTTGTCAGGGACATCGCTTCATACCCTCCTCCGTGCAGGGCAAACTCAGACTCTCAAATGAACGACAAAGGCTATCTACGGAGCTTTCGCCATCACCGCAATGCGATACGGGTAGAGTTCCGCACGCATGACCCCGTTTTTCACAGCTGGGTCGTTGTTCATTACGTCACGTGCAGATTCTTCGGAATTGGCCCTGAATATCACGATGCCAAAGGTGCTCTCGTTCGCATTCTGAGTCCGTCCGGCCAAGATGACAACACCTTGTTGTGCCAAACCTTGGAGATAAGCGAAGTGCTGCACGACAATGGCAGCTTCTTCTGGCGTCGGTCCTTGTGTCAACATCTCCAGCCTCACGGGCTGGATCTTGTACAGATACTCTGGAATATTTGGCATGGAAGACTCCTGCGAAGGGGCGGTGGCATCAGTTGCAGAGAAAAACTTCCCTAGTTTGTTCCTCTCAAATGGTATAGCGAATTTCCTAACGAGCAATGTAGATCCTTATGAGAGCAAAATGTGAAAGACGTCAAGGCAATTGCTATGCTATTGGCGAGGGAAGGAGTTGTTCTCCATGAATTTGCATAACCCGGCTGCTCTTCTTTTCTTTCTGGTCGTTCTCCTGAATGCAATCCTGTTGGGTTGCAAGCGTGAACCTCCTGCCGTCGCTGCCATCCCTCCTCTAGTCGTTACCGTCAGTCAACCGATAGAGCGCGAAATCATCGATTACGACGGATACACCGGTCGAACAGCCGCGGTTGAGGAAATCGAAATCCGTGCCCGGGTCAGCGGGTATCTCGTCAAGGTCAATTTTCAAGAAGGGGCGGAAGTCAAGAAAGGAGACTTGCTGTTTCAAGTCGATCCGAGACCTTTTCAGGCAGAGTGGGATGAAGCAAAAGGACAGGTCGCCCAGTGGGAAGCGAAGCTGGCACGGGCGGAAGCTGATGTTGCACGCAATGAACGACTCTTGCCCAAAGGGGCAGCGAGCCAAAAGGATCTCGATACAGCAATCTCCGATCGAGGAGAAGCTCGTGCGGCCATTCAATCGGCACGGGCGGCCGTTCAGAAAGCAGCGTTGAACCTTGAGTTCACGAGGATCACTGCCCCCCTCAGCGGGCGGATCAGCGAGACGTTCATCAGTGAAGGGAACCTCGTGACCGCAGACACGACCTTGCTGACGACGATTGTCTCTATGGATCCAATGTATGCCTACTTTGATGTCGATGAACGTTCACTGCTGCGCTACCAGCAATTAGCCCGCGAGATGAAACGCCTCAGTGCCAGGGAAGCACAGATCCCGGTGTATCTCGGGCTAGCCAATGACGAGGGGTTTCCGCATCACG
>CAZAYE010000662.1:0-2991 GCA_964489255.1 uncultured Enterobacteriaceae bacterium | reverse complement strand
GGAAAATGATCGGACACCACACGGATTTACTGCCCTACTTGGAGAAATGAGGCCAGGTCGGCCCGAAGGCCGAACCAAACCCTTGAGGCGTACCGGCGGGAGCCGCCGGCCGCTCAGGACGATCGTTAGGCAGCGAGTCACTGTCAACCTTGTAGGAGGGGAGCATTCATGATCAAGCTTTATGGCTATGGGCCGGCGTGGGATTTTCCCGATTGTAGTCCCTTTGTGACCAAAGTGGATTGTTATCTGCGGATGGTGGCGCTGCCCTATACGCTCGTGCCATGGCGCGCTTTGCAGGATCTCCAGAACGCCCCGAAAGGCAAGTTCCCGTATATCGACGACCACGGGCAGAAGATCGCCGACTCCACCTTTATCATCGCATACCTCAGGGCCACCTACGGTGACAAACTTGGAGAGCAGCGCTTCAACCCGCAAGACCGCGCCGTTGCCCACAGCATGCGGTGCATGCTGGAAGAACATTTGTATTGGGTCCTCGTGTACACGCAGTGGCTAGAAGATGCTGCCTGGGAGGCGTACAAATCCGTGCTCTTCGGGAACCTGTCTCCAACCGAGCGGCAGATAGCCGAGACGCAAGTGCGGGAGATTGTCCGAAGCAACCTGCAGGTGCAAGGGCTCGGACGCCACAGCCGGACCGAAATCTACGACCTGGGGAAGGCCGATCTTTCCGCGGTGTCTGCGTACCTGGGGGACAAGCCCTACTGCGTGGGGGACCAACCGACCGCGCTGGATGCGACGGCGTATGCTTTCCTCAGTCGTGCGCTGTGGGTGCCGTGCGAGTCGCCGCTGAAGACGCATGCCGAGTCGCTCACGAATGTGGTGACATATTGTCAGCGGATAAAGGAGCGCTATTACGCTAGCAACAACTAAAGGTGAGAGGTAAGAGGTCGGCATGGAGAACGATGCCTAACAAACGCCCTCCAGCGGACGCGACCCTGTTGCGGTTCTGAGTGAAACTAAAAGTGAACGGTTAGGGCCTTGCCGCTGAAGGCGGGCGTTAGGGCTTGCTGTAGAATTAAGGTGGAGCGCACCGTCGCGTTGACGCAGATGATCCTAGAGCTTCTATGAGCGACTTGCCTGAGCACGTCCGTCGCAATCGTATGTTGTGGGATGACTGGGCACGGAAGTTCGTTGCCGCAGGTGAAGAGGCCTGGGCGCAGGACACCCCAACCTGGGGAGTATGGGGTGTTCCCGAATCGCAGGTTGGCATGTTCCCTGAGGATCTCGCGGAGAAGGATGTGATCGAGCTCGGTTGTGGCACCGCCCATGTCTCGGCCTGGCTCGCCCGGCGGGGCGCGCGAGTCGTGGGCATCGACAACTCGGAGGCGCAGTTGGCCACGGCACGGCGTCTGCAGCGCCAATACGGTCTCGACTTCCCGCTCCTCCACGGCAACGCCGAAGCGGTCCCCTACCCCGCGGCGAGCTTCGACTTCGCCATCTCGGAGTACGGCGCGTGCCTGTGGGCCGATCCGCAGTGCTGGGTGCCCGAGGCCGCGCGGCTGCTGCGGCCGGGCGGGCGGCTGGTCTTCTTGGTCAACTCGTTCTTGCTGATGCTGTGCATGCCGGCCGAGGACGGTGTCGCGGCGACGGAGCGGTTGCTGCGTCCAGCGTTCGGCATGTACCGCGTCGAATGGCCGGGGGATATCGGGGTCGAGTTTCACCTCTCGCATGGTGATTGGATACGGCTTCTGAGGCGTACGGGATTCGAGATTGAGGAGCTGGTGGAAGTGCGCCCAGCGACGACCGCAACGATGCGCTACCCCTTCGTGACGCTGGAGTGGGCGCGGCAGTGGCCGTGTGAAGAGGTGTGGAAGGTGCGCCGGCGCGCGTGATACGCAGTGGGCGTGGCAGCCGTCGAGTCAATGTATGAGGGGCACAAACAATGGGCCGTAGCCACGGAGCGGATGTAATAGAGGTGAGAATTTCTCGTCTTAGCCACGGTCACTCAGCCGTCGGGGAAATAAGGAAATAAGGGACGTTCTTGAATTAGTGGAATAACTCAGGTGAGGGAGAGAGACAAAAAACCTTGAAGAGCAGAAGATTCAGCAGTACCATCTTGCGCAGGAGGGGGGGGATCAGTGCTGCGCAGAGGGGGCTGCCTAACTTTTTGCTGCAACCCGAGGGCGTCCTGCTGCGCAGTTCGCAACGGCTGAGCAGGCTATGTTAGGCATCTACAGAGACATAGAGAGAAGGAGGACTGACCATGAACAACCGACGACCTCTGGGCCTCATCTTAGTCTTGGTTCCTCTGTTTCTTTTCTCTGTGAGCGTGGCTGCCAATGCTCAGCAGCAAAAAACCGATCAGGCCGCGCCGCCATCCCCAGACACGCGCTTCTTCCGTAAGGAGGTCAGCAACATGCCCCGCATCGCATACAAACCCCACGACAACGCCGGACCTGAAGAGATCGTAGCCCCGCTCCGTGCACGCCGGGGCGGGACCTTGTTAAATCTAGACCGTATGCTCCTGCACAGCCCGGCGTATGCCCTGGGGTGGAATGGGTTTTTGGGGGTGGTCAGGACTGACTTAAGCCTCTCGCCCAAGCTGCGGGAACTGGCGGTCTGTGGCGTGGCGGTGTTGAATGGGGCGGAGTATGGGTTGCATCATCATACGCCGGAGTTTGTGCGGGCGGGTGGAACAGAGGCACAGGTGAGAGCTCTGCGTGGTTTCGAAGCGGCGGCCCACAACCCAGCGGTATTTAATGCTACCGAGCGTGCGGTGATGCAACTCACGGTGGAGATGACGCGCAATGTGCAGGTAAGCGATGCCGCTTTTGCGGCTGTGAAGGCGGCTTTGCCGGATGAGCAGCAGGTGGTGGAGCTGGTGGGGGTGATTGCCACCTACAACATGGTGACACGTTTTCTGGTGGCGCTGGGTGTGGAACCCGAATAACTATGTCGATCTTAGTTTTTTGTGCACTCGGGTCGGGATAGAAATGCGGCGCGCTCAACGTTAGGTAAAGGCTTGGCTGTTTC
>CAZAYE010000661.1:0-2999 GCA_964489255.1 uncultured Enterobacteriaceae bacterium | reverse complement strand
ACAGCGCCTCGCAGGTTGTCGGGGCAGCCCTGCGTGGCTGCCCTTCGGGAACCGGTGCAGAACCTGCTATAACTGCTCGCATGCGGGCACGTTATGGCATGGTCCATGGACGCTTCCAGCCGTTTCATTGCGGACATCTACAGTATGCACTGGCAGCTTTGGCGCGTTGCGAGCACCTCATCGTCGGTATCACCAACCCTGATCCGTCTCTGATTGTTCCAGAAGCCACCGATCCTGAACGCCATCGCCCAACCGCTAACGTCTTCACATTTTTCGAACGTCAGCGGATGATCCGCTCTGCGTTGGCCGAGGTGGGGGTAGATCTCACCCACGTCTCGATTGTTCCCTTTCCTATTCATCATCCTGAACGCTGGCTGTGCTATTGTCCTGCAGAAACCACACAGTTTGTCCGTCTCTTGTCTGCCTGGGGTAGGGAAAAAGCCAAACGTTTCCAAGAGAAAGGCTGGGCAGTGGAGGTATTGGATGCTAGCGCAGCGAAGGATGTAAGCGGGTATGAAGTGCGCCGCAGATTGCGAGAAGGGCAGGGATGGGAGGACTTGGTCCCATGCGCGGTCGCGCAAGTGCTCAAAGAGATTAGTGCGGTAGAGCGGCTCAGACGACTTGCCACCTGATACCTGCAGGCCGGCCTCTTTCTTGCCCCAGAGACCCCGGAGGAGTAAAACGAGGCGGCATGGATCAGGAACAAAGAATGAGAAATCCTGGGGTCGCAGCAGTCTTGAGCGCCATCATTCCGGGCGTGGGCCAGATCTACAATGGCCAAATCCTCTGGGCCATCGTCTGGTTCATTATCACTCCGGGACTGTGGATCGGCTCTGGAGGATTGCTGGGATGGATTTGCCATATCATATCCGCTTACCTGGCCTACTCATATGCGGAGAAGCATCCGTATGCCAACTCCTAACTCCCAATCCCCAACCCCGATATTGTTCATCATCCTCGACGGGCTCGCTGACCGACCACAGGCCGTGCTGGACAGGAAAACTCCCCTCGAAGCTGCAGATACGCCGAATCTCGACCGCTTGGCGCAATTAGGCAGTAACGGATTGCTTGTCCCACTTGCGCCGGGTATCCCACTGGAAAGTGACACCTCACATTTCCTGCTTTTTGGCTACCCCTTGGAAAAATTTCCTGGCCGGGCGGCCTTCGAAGCCATTGGGCGCGGCTTTGAGGTTCCTGCCAAAACCGTGGTCCTGCTCGCGAGCTTTGCAACAACTACGATCGTTGATGGCAAGGTGCGCAGAGATGCCATTCTCTGGGAAGAGAACCGGTCTCGGGATGGAGGGGATTGTCTGGAACTGGATGTGACCATCTCAACGTATGAAACTCGTGGCATCCATTTTTCTCTTCAGCCGTGCGGCCAGTGCGAAGCCATTCTTACCCTGTCTGGCAATCCGAGCCGTTATATCTCTGATGTTGATCCTTTCTACAATGGCGCGTTGGTTGCCCGGGCTCTGCCGCTAGCAGAAGCTTCTGATCAAGAGAACGCTGAACGCACGGCTGCGGCTTTGAATGAGTACTTGCAGTGGGCGCACCTCCGTTTACAGGAACATATAGTAAACCGGGAGAGACAAATACTTGGCTTGCCTCTCATCAACTTCTTGTTAACCAAATGGGCAGCGGTGCGGCCAGAGGTTCCGCCGTTTCATGAGCAAAACGGTCTGCGGGCCGCAAGTGTGGAGAACTATCCTCTTTACATCGGTATTGCCCGCGTATGCGGCATGACTCCTGTGACTGTCCCACACCATACCAGTGTCGCAGCGGACTTTCATGAGAAATTGCTGGTAGCAGAAACCCTCTTTCAGCAAGGCTACGAGTTTGTTCACCTACACTCCAAGGGACCAGACATCACTGCACACAACAAAGATCCACTGGCCAAACGAGATGCCATCGGAGCAATCGACAGTACGCTCGGTCCATTAGTCGCACAAGTTGAAAATAAGAGAGATGTGCTCGTGGTCATCACCGGAGACCATGCGACCCCGAGTAGTGGACCGCTGATCCACTCTGGCGAGGCAATTCCTTTGTTGATTGCTGGTGGGCCAAACGTGCTGTCGGACGATGTCAGAGAATTTCACGAACGAGCGGCAATGCATGGGGGGTTCGGTCGGGTGTACGGGGCCGACCTCATGCCGATTCTGCTGAATCTCACCGACCGAGGGCGGTTACACGGCGTTCGTCACCAACGCCACGCACACCCGTACTGGCACTGGCGACCGGAACCTTTCTCGATCACCTCTCCACGAAAATAAGTAACTCTTGACAGCGAATGCTACGTTGCGCTATATGGCACAGAGTCTCACATGTTGGAACGAGAGATGGTCCGTATCACAACCGCGAAAATAAAAGATTCTCCCTACCGGGTTCAGGTTATTGATCGTGTCTTGGGCGTACTAGAGATCCTCGCTCACCATGGACCGGCGTTACCGCTCGTCGAGCTTTCCAAACGGCTTGACCTGCCGAAGAGCACTATGCTCCGTCTTTTGATGGTGTTGGAGCAGCACCGTTTTGTCCAAAAGGATTCGCGAAGCGGAGCATACCGGCTCGGGCTAAAGTTGTTCGAGTTAGGAAGTCGGGCGATGGCGCAACTGAACTTGAGTGACTACACCAAGCCTCATCTGGAACGTTTGGTCTTTGCCACAGGCGAGACGGCCTTTTTCTGCGTCTTAGATGGTAGTGAAGCACTCTCAGTAGAACGAGTGGAATCCTCACGGGCAGTGCGAGTACCATCAACTATTGGCTGGCGCGTTCCGGCGCATTGTACAGCCGTAGGCAAAGCCCTACTCGCGTTCTTGCCGGAACCCGAGCTCAATGCGCTGGTCAAGAAACGAAAACTTCACGCCTATACTGCCAACACGATTACTTCGCTGACCCACCTGCGAAACGAGTTGCAGACCGTGCGTGAACGTGGCTACGCGGTCGATCGGGAAGAGATGCTGTCTCTTATACACATCTCCGAGCCCACGAGACTAGGCATGATC
>CAZAYE010000660.1:0-3004 GCA_964489255.1 uncultured Enterobacteriaceae bacterium | reverse complement strand
GAAAAGTACTCAGCTTAATCGCCATCCCCAGGCCGAAGAGGACTCCCTCGCCAGTAGGGTGAAGCCAGCCAAAAGAAAAGAGCGGGGTGCCCTGGCGGTAGAACAGGCTCCAGATAAGCAGGGTAAAAACCGATACAAAAAAGAAAAGGATCCGCAGCCGGCGAACGTTTGCCACTGAGTCAGAGAGGAGAATAAGCGTGGTAATGCCAGCGGTCAGGGGCAAAAGGAAGAAAGGATGATCGAGTACGAATATGGCGACAAAGAGAAAAAACATGGCCAGCACCTTCACCACCGGGTGAAAACGGTGTACAAAGCTGCGGCGGTCGAGGTAGAGGTAGAGAGGCATGCTACCTCAAGCTTTCAGCTATTAGACTTAATGCGCCCGTGACGCACCCCCTGGCATGAAGAAAATGTACCCTTGCCCTGCTCATCCTATGCTCGCCGCTTTGCTCTTTTCATAATTACATGACGATTCAGAAAATTGCTTGCATTTTGCCTGTTTGTCTTGTATGATTTGTGCTCATGCGCACTAAGGTGACAAAACGGGGACAGGTCTCCGTACCATCAGAGGTGCGAAAAAAGCTTCAGATCGGTCCTGACACTGAGCTGGAATGGGTGGTGGAAGGCGCCACGGTGAGGGCTATACCGCTACCTTCCGACCCCGTTAGAGCCTTTCGCGCCTCGGGAAAGAAGGGGATGGTGAAGCGCCTTTTGCGAGATAGGAGGCTGGACCGGCAACGAGAAAATGCCTCTTAAGAACGTTTTTGTTCTAGACACCTCCAGTGAACCAGCCGTAAATCTCTGCCAACACCTGCCGAGCCTCTTCCTTCTTGCCCTGCTTCTGCCACAGCTGACTCAACCTCATCACTGCCCGCAGCTCCAGAGACTTCGCACCCTGCCGGCCTGTCCCTGCTCGGTCGGTGTCCAGCCTCGCAGGATAGTCCCCACCGCACTCTCCATGTGGAGAAATCAACCCCTTATCCTCCCAGGCTAATCATCTCTATCTTGCGGTGCTCTTTGGGATCATAACCGGTGGCCGAATGCAGAGCCGCGAGTCTTTCCTCTGAGTATCTATCTCTTCTCTGGCGCCAAATCGCCCCAATGATTTCTAGGACTTCTTCATCCGTTGTCCCACCCCTCATGAGCGCCTTGAGATCGTAACCCTGTTGGGAAAACAAGCAGGTTACCAACTTCCCGTCAGCCGTGAGCCTAGCCCGCGTGCAGCTGAAACAAAAGGGCTCCGTCACCGAGGCGATCACCCCGATGTCCCCGCTGCCGTCGAGGAATTGGTAATCGACCGACGGCGCGCTTCCCTTTTCTCTGCCGAGCTTGCGCAGAGGGAAATGCGTGTTGATCGTCTCCAGGATCTCCCTCTTTGACACCATCTTTTCTGATTTCCAGCTATTGGCATTGCCCACGTCCATGTACTCGATAAAGCGGAGGGCAAATCCATGCTCCCGAGAGAATTCGACCAGATCGAGGATGTCATCGTCGTTGACGCCCCGCTCGATCACCGCATTAATCTTGATGGGCTGCAGGCCATGGTTTTTGGCCGCAAAAAGGCCCTCCAATACCTTGGCCAGCTCTCCCCGTTTGGTCATGCGCCCGAACTTCTCCGGGTCGAGGGTATCGAGGCTGACATTGACCCGTTTCAATCCAGCGGCTTTAAGGGCGGGGACCTTTTCCGCCAGCAGTGAACCGTTGGTCGTCAGGCAGAGGTCTTTTAAGCCGCTCAGGAGTGATAACTGGCCTATTAAGTGTTCCAGATTTCGTCGCACCAGGGGCTCTCCGCCGGTCAGCCGGATCTTATCCACCCCCAATTGGACGAAGAGCTTGGCAAGTCTCGTGAGCTCTTCAAAAGAGAGGATCTCTTTTTTCTCAATCCATACATATTCATCAAAAGGCATGCAGTAAGTACAGCGAAAGTTGCACCTGTCGGTAACGGATATTCTCAGGTCCTTTACCGGCCGATTATAGGTATCCCGTAGTACGCCCTCACTCATACCCGGCCCTCTTCCGTTCCTCTTCGTTCAGCTTCTCGCGCAGCCGGGAACCCTTCCCTAGATGCCGATAGAGCCCGCCCTCCGAGAAGTATTCCTCGTAGGGCTGCGCCGGCGTGTACTCATTGGGTTTTTTGTCACCTATCTTCACGCCCAGAACTTCCTCAACCAAATTCACATCATACATCCGCACGGCGTCATAGTCTGTGAGCAGGGCGCAGACCTCAACACAGATGTAGCAGCCGATACACTCCTGAAAACGGTCCTGCACGGGCTGCGTGTCCCCGCGGCCCGGAAGTGTGCCCGGACGCAAATACTCGAGGCAGCCAACCGGACAAAACTCAGGGCACTTGCCACACGGAAAGCAGAGGTTCACGTCCATGAAGGCGACTTCGCGGGGGCGCTTTTTCTTTTCGCCCCACTCGCCCGGCCACACGGCCTCGGGAATCCGCTCTTCTTTAAGACGTCGCTTGATGACATCCACATCTGCCATGAGGCGACTTCCTTTCGGGCTCCTTCAAAACAAAATCAATACCGACATATAAGGTCCATATTGTCAAGGCCGCTGAGATGCCATGGCGTGTTTCCTTCCTATAGCCCCTTCTCAGTCCGAGGCTGGCAGTTCAGTGCTGACCGCTAAGCGCTTGCAGGTGTTTTAAGACCCTGCTCTTGGGTTACTAACTACGCCTCTGCATTGCCGCCAGGGCTGCGGCCTGCTCACCGAGCACCTTCTTGGTCGAGGGCCGTTCCTGTATGCGTGCCCACCACGCGGTGAGCTTGGGCCGTCCTTCAAGGGGCGGCTTGGCGCCGAAGGCCGGCAGCAGGTTTACGGCAAAGAACATGGTTGGTGTTAGGGCAGCGTCGGCCAGGGTGAACGTCTCACCGATTGCCCACGGCCCGTTCGACAGCATCGCTTCGGCCTGGTCAAGGCGGTTCGTCACATCGGCCAGCTTCTCTTCCACTACCTTGGCATCCCTGGTCTGGGGATTCATTTGACCAAAGAG
>CAZAYE010000659.1:2124-3005 GCA_964489255.1 uncultured Enterobacteriaceae bacterium | reverse complement strand
GGCTCGGAGATGTGTATAAGAGACAGGGGGGAGGGAGCTGGCAACAGAAAATTCAGGGATTACCGGAAAATCTGATAGTCCGCTCGATCAGTCAGTCAAGATACTCTAAAAACGGGCTCTATATTGGAACGAGTAGGGGTATCTTCTGGAGCGCGGATGGTGGGGAGACCTGGCAGGCTGGCACTGATGAGGAGGGACGGTTGTTTGACAGCCTTTACGTGCATTCATTAGTCGTTGATGCAACGAATCCCCAAGTCCTCTATGCCACAACTCCAGGCCTCGGCATCTACAGAGGCATTGACAAAGCGACGCGAGGGCCAGGGTTCATTGCCTATTTTGGTTACCTGAGCATACTGGTAGTGGCTTTTCTGCTCTACGTAAGCGCTCGTTACTATTACACGTTGCCGGCGCGTCTGGAGCAGCAGCGGCCAGAAAGGTATCCCGTCTGGGCTGAACAAGTGCGGGCGTCTCTGCATGAGACAAATAGCATGAGTCTTGCCAGATTCCCCAAAGCCCATCGTGATTTCATCCGAGAACAGTTCCGCAAAGATGATGATTTTCTTAGCCTGATTTTTCATCCTCACACGGTTACGCTGGAAGTGAGCGAACGAGCAAGGCTGGATGCGTTCAGGGAGTCCTGGGCTAAGGCGGAACGCGCAGTAGAAGCGAACATGATCGAGACATTTCGGTCTGCGACAGATCAACTCACGGAGCTGTTTTGTGAAGCCCTCGCCTTTAAACGGCTTGAGAGCTCGGCAACTCATGGCCAGCTTTACGGGCGGATGATTGACGCTTCCAATCCGGCCTTTCAACTCAATGTTCGCCCAGAGTTTCCGATGATCTACGCCTGCAAGACGGGATTCAGCGAGGAAGGCGTTCAT
>CAZAYE010000659.1:0-2114 GCA_964489255.1 uncultured Enterobacteriaceae bacterium | reverse complement strand
CGGTTCCAGATTCTCACCAACTATTTCGCGCTGCTTATTGTCTTCAGGAGCCACCAGGAATTACGCCAACGGGTCCGTGAGTCCGCCTTTAAGAATGACTTTATCGTCCTTGATCGGGATCGGCTCTGGGAAATCCTAGCTGCCAAATCCCCCATTCAGCGTCTGACCGACTGTATTCTGGAACAGATCGACCTAGTTGCAGTCTCACCTTACACGGTGGGTGGGCCGGTGCCGGAGAAGATGTTCTTCGGCCGAGCAGAAGAGGAAAAGACTCTCCTCCAGAATATCTCACGAAACGACTACGCACTGCTCGCGAATCGGAAGGCGGGTAAAACCTCACTGCTCAATAAGGTTGCTCCTCTGCTGAGCCGCGTCCCGCACTATCAGGTCTTCTATTGTGATTTGCAAGCAGTGAACGATTACGAGAGCTTTTACAGCCAGATGGCAGTGAGGTATCCAGAATTCCATGAGGAAATCAGCAAACGTGGAGAGCTTTCACCCCTAGACTTCTACAACGTGATCATCAACGTCAAGCACAGCAATGGCAATCGACAGGTCATCCTGATCTTTGATGAGGTCGATGAGCTGCTTGCCTATGATCTTCAGTTTAAGGAACAACTTTTCAAGACCTTTCGCAGCTTGTCACAGCGCGAGAACGTGCGTTTCATCTTCAGCGGCACGACAACGCTCGTTGAACGTGTGTGCCATCCAGACTCGCCTTTCTTTAACTTCTGTGAGGTAATGAAAATTGGACTTCTGGATGAAAAGGCCGCCCGAGAACTCGTGACGGGGCCGATGCGCACACTGCGCGTGACGTTTGAGAACGGAGAGGCGGTTGTCCAACGTATTCTCGCCCTCACCGCCCGGCACCCGAACATGATCCAGTACACCTGCGACCGATTGATCGAGAGAATCAATGAGAAGCAACAGCGGACGATCACAGAAGCCGATCTTGGCACGGTGGTCGCCTCGCAGGAGTTTTATGAGTACTTCGAGCAACTGATCTGGGGACAGTCCACAGCAATGGCGAAACTTATCGTCTACGTCATGTGGTCCTACCCGGAGTTCACGAAGGCGAACGTTATAACGGAGTTCAAGCGACGGAACCTGCCGGCCGAGGGTGTTGAGGCCAGCCTGGAGACACTCCAAATCTATGCTATCTTGAGCAGAAAAAATGGCACACACTCCTTTACCTTTCGTGAGTTCGCGAAACTCATGGAGGAGCGCAGTGACATCGCCGAACTCGTTGAAAGCTGCCGGGAGGAGGTCCTGAAGCATGGCAGTGTTCGAAACCGCCGGGGCGCTGCATCCTGAGGAGCACAGCACTATCATCGTCCAGCGGCCAGAGCTTGAACGTATTCTTGCCCATGTTCAAAGCAAAGACCGCTACGTTGCCTTCCGTAGCCCGCGTCAGACGGGGAAGACGACACTGCTCTATCAGATTCAGGCTCGTCTGCACGGACGTGGCTACGGTGTGGTGTATCTCGACCTGAGTAACCGCAGCAACCTGAGCGAAGCTGAGTTTTACGGGAGAATTAGCACCGATATCTGGCGTGGGCTCAGCGAGCTTTCAAACGCCACTGCGGAGGCTGCCTCGCATCTTCGGCAGGTCACCGATTCAGACAGTTTCTCTGGCTACCTGACCTGGCTTTCGGCTCACACGCCGCAGGCGCGGAAACTGGTCCTCATGCTGGATGAAGTTGGCGGGGTTCCTGAGGCGACATCTTCAACCTTTTTCCCCAGCCTTAGGCACTTTTTCCAGAGCGGGCGACGTCCATCAAAGGAGCGTGATTTGTATCGAAAAGTCATGTTCATTTTCGCTGGTGCCCTCGACATGCAACGGCTTATGCAGGGGAAAAACTCGCCGCTGCGGAATGTCTGTGAGCCCTTCTCTCTTGATGATTTCTCACAAGAGCAGGTGCGCAGCTTTGCCAGCAATCTAGAAGGCTTTCGCCCTGAAATGGTAGAGGCTATCGCAGGTGCTGTTTATGGGTGGTGTGACGGCCATCCGTATCTGATGCAGCGCCTCTGCGCCTTAGTCGACGCAAGTCAGGAGTGCCAGAGGGCAAGCATTGACCAGCTCTCTGGGGCTGTGGATCAACTGGTTGCAACGC
>CAZAYE010000658.1:2038-3008 GCA_964489255.1 uncultured Enterobacteriaceae bacterium | reverse complement strand
ACGAGATCATGCCTAGTCTCGTGGGCTCGGAGATGTGTATAAGAGACAGGCTTTCTTTAACGAGTGTGCCTCTGTGCCAACCCTGTGCTACTTCTAGTTTTCATGGTCATAGGCATAAAGGGTACACAAGGATATCATGCCCACAGTTGACGAAAGGAGGCGCACTATGGCGAAGATCAGGCACATTGCAATCGCGACCCAAAACGAGGAGGCGACGGCCAAGTTTTATGTCGAAGTGTTCGGCCTGCAAGAGATTACCAAGTTCGACACCCCCATCGTGTCGGGCTATTTTCTCACGGATGGAGCGATTAACTTGGCAATCCTCCACTTCAAGAACGACCAGGTAGCTGGGGTGGAGCGTGGCAAGGAGTGGAGCGGCATCCACCACATCGGGTTCGAGGTCGAGAGCCTGGAAGAGATCGCGCAGAAGTTAGCGGCGGCTGGCTCCAGTCCCCGCGAGGACATCAACCAGGCGCTGGGCATGGGCCTGGGGGGCGCCCGGCATGGCAACGCTGAGGTCAGGTACAGCGGGCCCGACGGCGTGATGTTCGACGTGTCACAGACGGGCTGGGTGGGCACCGCTGGGGCGGCCCGCCACAACTCTAGCAAGACCTAATATCAAATCTCGATTCAAATGTGCTATGAGGTGCGTGCTTCGACTGGGCTCAGCACGAACGGTTCTTCTCCTCCACTGGAAGTAAATCCGTTCGCCCTGAGCGTACCCTGAGCTTATCGAAGGGGAAGTCGAAGGGTGAACGGCAACACGAGGAATGTCCCATTTTAAAAGCGAATTGGTATAAGTAGCGCGTGGAGCGGAGCGGTGGGGAAGCGACTCGTCAGGGCCAGAAGACGAAGGCAGTATCTCGCGCATCTCGTAGTCAGCGCAGTCCATCTGCTGAGGCCGAGTCACCTGATCCGTCCGGAATCCGCTTCGCGAAGCTGATATCAGGGCGAGCCTTCAACACAGTGC
>CAZAYE010000658.1:0-2028 GCA_964489255.1 uncultured Enterobacteriaceae bacterium | reverse complement strand
GCTTTCGCGCCGCGCGGCTTCTTCACATACCGGGCTCGCGTGCAGTAAACGCGGACCACCCCAGCTCTACGAGCCTTGCTGTGGTACGCAGCGACTGCTGCCGCTTGGCGCAGCGTCTCTCGGCTTGGATCTTCGTCCGGCTTTGTTCGAAGGACCACATGGCTGCCGGAAACGTGCTCTGCGTGGAACCACCAGTCTTCCGGGGCTGCGACCGTCATGCTGAGTCGATCGTTGTCGGCATCCGTAGCGCCGACGAAAAGCGTCCATGCGCCGGGCAACTCATAGCGGAGTATGCGCGGCTTCGAAGCCCCCACTAATTCACTCTTTACTCAGCCTAATGCCCCCGACGCAGTCGGGTACGACGGCGTGTGGAGATACTTCCCCATCCCGCACGGAGAGGAAAAGGCTATTTTTCTCCTTTTTGCTTCTGTCCTACTGGCACCACTAAGACCTTATCGACACGATGGAGATCCATGTCCACCACTTCGAAACGAAATCCGCCCCATTCAAAGTGTTGGCTCACAGTAGGGATCTGCTTTAGATACATCATCATAAAACCACCCAAAGTCTGATAGTACCCTCTTTCCTCCTCGGGTAAGTACTCAATATGGAAGACCTCTTTGAGCTTTTCGACCGGCAGCATCGCATCCAGCAACCAAGACCCATCCTCACGCTGCACCACTGGCGCCTCGGTCGGCTCTACAACGGACGGCAACTCCCCGACAATCGCAGCCACCAGATCGGTAAGGGTGATCAAGCCCTGAGTCACTCCATATTCGTCCACTACGAGGGCCATCTCCATACGGGAGCGCTTGAACCCCTCCAGCGCTTTAGATGCAGGCATGCTTTCGGGCACAAAGAGCGGAGACTGCAAGACGGCCTTGAGGTCTCGTCGTTGCTCATCCAGGTTACATGCCAAGAGATCTTTGGCCTCGACGATGCCCAAGGGATTATCCAAACTGTCTTGGCCAACTGGGAAGCGGGTATAGGCACTCTTGATGACTTTCTGCCGGAGTTCCTCGGGCGAGTCCTGCAGATCCAGCCAGAAGATCTCCCGCCGTGGGGTCATCAAGGTCCCGACGCGTTGATCGCTGAGCCGCAGCACGCTCTCGACCATCCGGCGTTCAGTTTCCTCGAACGCCTCTCCTTGTGTGCTTTGCTTGAGAAAAACCCTGAGTTCCTCTTGGGTGATGGGAAGGTCCGCGAGCGGTCGTACCCCCAGCATCCACAGGATCTTCTCGGTCAGGGCGCTCAACAGCCGCACAGCGGGTAAAGTAAGTCGGGAGAACCGCTGCAGAGGGGGTGCGACGGCGGTCACGAGCCACTCGGCATTGTGCCAGGCCAGCTGTTTGGGCACCAGCTGGCCCATAAGCAGCATCAACACAGTGACGCTCAGCACAACGATCCCGAAGCCGAGGGCGTCACTGTAAGGCGCCAAGAGAGGGATCCGGCTGAGGAAGGTCCCTAATTCTTCAGCAATGGTGGCTCCCCCGAAGGCGCCAGCAACAATGCCGATCAGGGTGACCCCAATCTGAATCGTGGAGAGGAATTGACGCGGAGCATTAGCCAGCTCTAACGCTGCGCGTGCTCGAGGATCTCCCTCGTCTGCCCGCTGTTGCAGCCGAGCCTTCCGAGCCGACACGACGGCAATCTCCGTCATGACCAACACTCCGTTAAGGAGGATCAGGAAGAG
Organism: uncultured Enterobacteriaceae bacterium; assembly: GCA_964489255.1. Classification (GTDB taxonomy): domain Bacteria; phylum Desulfobacterota; class Binatia; order Bin18; family Bin18; genus CAZAYE01. The sequence continues at coordinate 335 of CAZAYE010000658.1, read as the reverse complement.
AAGAAAGAAGATCTCGCCAATGAAGGCGGACATGCGGAACCCCCCCCGCTTCGTGCAGCGTCATAGGCTGCACGTCTGGAGATTACTCAGCTTGGCGAGCGAAGACAGGCAAAGCGCTATTTATCAGCAGTACGGGGACCACTGAGAGGAAGGCTATCGCTGAGGGGGCGTCACTGACGGGTCTACTGACCACGTCACAGTCTTGAGGAGAACTCTCGCTGTGTTCCATAGAAACGTATTATTTCCCCAATCTTGCATAGTTGTCAAAAGGGGAGAAGACAGGAAGCCGCTGGGTGTCAGACGGCACCCACAAAGGTTAGGCTCCAGCGCGCTCG
>CAZAYE010000657.1:0-3008 GCA_964489255.1 uncultured Enterobacteriaceae bacterium | reverse complement strand
CTACACGCGTAAGATCGTCGGCAGCGTCAGATGTGTATAAGAGACAGTTACAGTCACAGCGGCAATACCGGGAAGGCCATCGAGTACTTACAGAAAGCCGGGCAGCAGGCGGTGCGACGTTCCGCCTATGAAGAGGCGATCGGTCATCTGACGTCCGCCTTGGAGCTGCTCAAGACCTTGCCGGAAACTCCGCAGCGAGCCAGACAAGAACTCACCTTGCAAATTGCCTTGGGCGCTCCGCTGGTTGCGACCAAAGGGTACGGCGTGCCTGAGGTCGCAAAAGTGTATACCCGGGCCCGCGAATTGTACCAACAAGAAGTAGGAGACATTCCTCAATTCCTGCCATTGTTGTTTGGCTTGTGGAGATTTTATTCTGCCCGAGGGGATTTTCAGACGGCGCACGAGTTAGCAGAACAGCTCTTGCGCAGCGCTCAACAGGTCCAGGATTCAACACTGCTGGTGCCGGCTCACTTCGCGGTCGGTTTCACTCTCTTCCGCCTCGGCGAGCTAGCAGCAGCGAGAAGACATCTTGAGCAGGGGATCACTCTCTATGATCCAGAAAAGCATCACCCGGATCGCGCCGATGCTTTTCTGTACGGGCAAGACCCCTTGGTTGTGTGCCTCTCGTGGGCATCCTGGGCGCTCTGGTATCTGGGCTATCCGGGGCAGGCGCTGGAGAGCAGCCGGAAGGCGCTGGCACTAGCCCACGAGCTTGCTCACCCGTTCAGCCTCGCTTTCGCTTTGCAGTTTGCTGCCGTTCTTCATCGGCTCCGTCGTGAAGCAGATGTTGCCCAAGAGCGGGCAGAAGCCGCGATTGCTTTGGCAAGCGAACAAGGGTTTCCCTACTGGGCAGCAGGAGGGATGTTCGTCCGGGGGTGGGCGTTGGCTGAACGAGGAGAGGTGGAGGAGGGAATCGCGCAGATGCAGCAGGGAATAGCCGCGTGGCGTGCTGCTGGAGCAACCCAATTTGGACAACCGTTTATCGTACTCGCCGAAGTCTATGGAAAAAACGGGCGGGCGCAGGAAGGATTATCCTTGTTGGACGAAGCCCTGACTGAGGTGCAGAATAGCAAGGAGCATTGGTGGGAGGCAGAACTGCATCGGGTCAAGGGAACGCTAACGCTTCAGTCCAAAACAAGTCTCGGACAAGTCCCGGACAAGTCTCAGGCAAGTCAAGACAGATCCGAAGTCCCCAGCACCCAGCACCTAGCACCCAACACCCAAGCTGAGGCAGAGGCCGAAGCGTGTTTTCTGAAGGCTATCGACCTTGCTCGCCGTCAGAGTGAAAAATCGCTGGAGTTACGAGCAGTGGTGGGCTTGAGCCGGCTGTGGCAAAACCAGGGCCAGAAGGCAGAAGCGCGACAGCTCTTGGCAGAGGTGTATGACTGGTTTACTGAAGGGCTTGGCACGGCAGATCTGCAAGAAGCCAAAACACTATTGGAGGAGCTCACTCATGACTTGGGTAAAGACATTCACAGAAGATGAGGCCACCGGACGGTTGGCCGAAGTCTATGGGGAAATGAAACAGCATTGGCTGAGCGCCCGAAGCATTCCTAACATCATGAAGTGCATGGGGCTGCGACCGGAAGCGCTCCGGGGTGTGTGGAGCCTGGCGACGCACCTTACCTTTGGCGCGTCCTCTCTCGGACGAGCCCGGGAAGAGATGATTGCCACCGCTGTTTCGGCCTTGAATCACTGCCATTATTGAACGTCCGCGCACGCAGAGTTGCTGCGTGTGGAAACCGGCAATCACACCTTAGTGAAGCACCTCAAAACCGACCCAGCCAACGCTCCACTTGATCCTCAAGATAAGGCGATGATCGACTGCGCGCTCAAGCTCACACGCGAGCCGGCCACCATGAAACGCGAAGACCTTGAATGTCTCCAGCAGTATGGTTTCAGCGAAGAACAAACAGTAGACATCGTCCTTATCACCTGTCTGTTCAATTTCATGGACCGGCTGGCTGACGGCTTAGGCGTAGAACTGGATCCGTTCATGCAGAAGCTGGTGGAGATGAACGCGGAGAAGGGATAAGCCGGTATGGCGCGAGCAGGGCGAAGTGGCGGTCCAATATTCTATGGCTGGTGGATAGTTTTTGTCGCTGCGATCGGACTCTCGATGGGATATGGCCCGGTAGGTGGCGGCTGAGGCTGTGGTTTCGTAGGAGTCGGCAAGAGCAGGATTCTTTACGGTAGTAAGCCGAGCATCCACCAGTACGGAATGGCGACGAGGATCGCCAGGAGATAAATCACTCCGTAACTCCAGGCGAGCAGTCGTACCTGCCCGTGAGAAAACGCTTTCTCCTTAGTGCCGAAGTAGAGCGCGAGGTAGCAGGTGCTCTGATAAGGGAGGAACCAGACGGTAACAGTCGTGCAGATTACCAAGACGAGCACCAACGGATTGATCCCAGCATAAGCAGCAACGGGCACGACTGTGATAGTAAGTAACGAAACCAGGGGGAAACTCGGCAGAACGAAGCGAATGGCGAATATCACCAGCGCCATGACGAGGAGGAAGAGAGTGGGGTATGTCGCCAAGGGTGCAAGCAGTGGAGCAATCTCATTAGTCAACCACTGGTCGAGACCAAGGTGTTGCACAACGCTGGTAAGGCTGAGGACAGCTCCTAGGTAGAAGAGAAAGTCCCAGTTGATCCCGGCTCGGAAGGTGGTCCGGTCTAACAGATTCGTTGCCAGTAAAATTGCCAACCCACTCATGGCGATCCAGGCAACATCGACCCCGTGGTATGGCGCACTGATCCAGCCAGCCATAGCACCGATCAAGACTGAGCCATTGATAATCTCGGCGCGCGACGGTGGTCCCAACGCCTCGATTTGCGTCTCGATCAGGCCGCGTGAGATCGTCGGTTGGAATTCGGGCGGGAAGGAAAACAGGATCAGGGCAAATGCGGTACCGAAGGTCGCAATCGCGAGAGGAAGGGCGGCAAACGCCCAGGTTACCCAGGTGATCTGGGTACGCGTGGCTTCTGGCAAGAGTCCCCAGGCAAGCA
>CAZAYE010000656.1:0-3017 GCA_964489255.1 uncultured Enterobacteriaceae bacterium | reverse complement strand
GATGGTGGTTGGGTCTTCGATGCCGGCCTTAAAAGGCCGGCCTACCGTGAAGGGCCGCTCCGCGGCACTCGTCCTCGCAGAGCGAGAGGCTGATGGTAGCTGAGGGATTCATCCCCCGGCGTGGAGGTGGCCGAGGGTTTTCAACCCCTGGTTTATGCCCGATCCTCACATCGCGTCGCGATGTGGATAACGGATCAATCGTCGCTCCGCAACGAATCTGCACTTGGGGTTCCCCGATAACCGGCTTAAAAGGCCGGCCTACCGTCCTGGGCCGCTCCGCGGCTCCTTCATCTCGCGGAGCGAGGTACTGATGGTAGCCGGGGGATTTATCCCCCGGGTGGAGGTGGTCGGGGGTTTTGCCGAGGAGTTGCCAAATCACCGCTACTCAGGCAAAAAGAAAGCTCATCTAACCCGCAAAGGAGGAATCGTTATGGTAACTCTCACCGCCAAGCTCACGGTCAAGGCTGGCAAGGAACAGGAATTCGAGGACACTATGAAGAAAGTAGTGCCCGAGGTGCGCAAAGAACCCGGAAACCGCGCATACTCTATGTGCCGGTCCAAAAAAGACCCACGCGTCTTTATGTTCTATGAAGAGTATGTAGATGATGAAGCCTTCGCGGCGCATCGCAAACATCTTGGCGAACTGGGTGTGAACCTCGCCGCTGCGCTCGACGGCGCGCCGGAATTGGAGTTTTTCGATAAGATCGCATCGGAATAATACCCCTCACCCTGTCCCTCTCCCGCAAGGGGAGAGGGAACCTACTGCCAATAGAGGAAGTTGTAGTCCCCGTCCCATGAGCGCTCGCGAACATTTCCTCATTCTCACCAGCCTTGTTTTGCTTTCTGGCCTGGCCTGGGCCGGCACGGTCTACCAGGCCGGCAGCATGGGCCTCGGCATGATCACGTGTAGTATGACTATGGAAATGCCCTTCTCGGTGAGCAGTGGTCTGCTCTACATCGTGCTTTGGGGCGTCATGATGGTCGCGATGATGTTCCCGGCCATGACCCCAATCGTCGGGCTTTTTCAGACCATCGCGCGGCGTAAACGTGAACAAGGCTTGCCTTTTACTCCCGCCTGGGTGTTTGTCTCGGGGTATGTCACCTTGTGGACCCTCACTGGCGGTATCGGCTATGCCGCAGATCTTGCCGTCCAGTCCCTGCCAGGCTCATTCCCGATGTTACGAACCTATGGAGCGGTAATCGGAGGTTTGACGCTCGTGGGGGCTGGTCTCTACCAATTGACTCCGCTCAAATACCTCTGCCTCTCTCAGTGCCGCTCGCCTATGGGATTCTTGCTCACGAGTTGGCGCGATGGCGCGCTCGGATCGTTTCGCATGGGGTTACACCATGGCCTGTATTGCCTGGGCTGTTGTTGGAGCCTGATGGTGGTGTTATTTGTCATGGGCACCATGAACCTGGTGTGGATGGGAGTCCTCTCGATTGTCATCTTTGTAGAAAAGATCGTGCCGTATGGAGTCGAGATGGGGAAAGCTACTGGCGTCGCGCTCATCGCACTCGGGCTGGCAATGGGGTTTGGGGCTCTGCCGTTTGCTGCTTAGCATGAGGATGGAAGAGTTATGATTAAGGTAGACCCACAGCTCCTTGGCAAAGAGTTTGCGCTAGGAACTTTTGTGATTACTGTGCAGGACATCCGTACGTTTGCCGAAGCAGTGGGAGACCGCAATCCTCTGTATCTTGATCCTGCCGCAGCGCGAGAAGCCGGTTATCCTGATGTCATCGCGCCGCCGCTGTTCTGCTTGCAGATGCGCGGTGATCGCCGCTTCCCGGAAGTGGAGCTTGAACCTGGCTTCGTCTCTCTCAATGGTGGACAAGAACTAGAGCTCTACGACGACCTCTGTGCTGGCCAATCGTATACTGCGACGGCAAAGCTTGCCGAGGTCTATGAGAAAACTGGTCGTAGCGGGCCACTTGGGGTTATTGTCCGAGAAGTGACGATTAAAGACGTGGATGGTCGGACGATTATCCGCATGCGTGAACGGCAGATGATCCGCTCACCGGAAAAGAAGCTTTAGAAAAAAGCTCTCAGCCATCAGCTCTCAGCGCTCAGCAAAGAAAGATATGCAAAAACAGGTGCCCCGATCGATCGAGGAAATTGACATCGGCGATGAAATCGGTCCGATAGTATACGTCCCTACCGCGGCGATCGTGCAACGCTACGCGGCGATCGTGCGCATGATCGATCGCCGCTTCATCGACCTGGAAGTCGCCCACCAAAAGGGATTTACCAGCCCGATTGTTCCAGGGCCGCTCAGCGCGACCTTGTTGACGCAAATGCTGACCGATCATTTCCCCGGTTGGCGCTTACGCACGCTCAACCTCAGTTTTCGTTCACCCGTGAAGCATGGGGAGCAACTAACATGTTGGGGGACGGTGACGGAAAAGGACCTGCCCGAGGGTATCGCCACCGTCCACTGTGATGTGGTGGCAGAAACTGCCCAGGGCGAGCGGGCTGTGGTGGGCACGGCAATCCTGCAACGCCGCAGGCCACGGCACTGAGGAAGCTACCGGACTCGACAGCGTGTGTTTTCCAGCCGACAATGTCCAACCGTGTAGCGAAGAAAAGGGGAAGGGTTGAAACATGCGCATTGTCCTTGATCCTTGGGGAGGTGACTACGGGAGCCAAGTGGCAACTTCGCATGAGGTTGATGCTGAGGAAGCCCTAGTGCAAGCGCTCGAAGATGAGGGCGAAGAGTGCCCGTGGAAACCGCTAGATCCCGACCCGACGATTTTGCCTCAAGAAACGGTCGTGGTGGATGGCGTGATGCGCAGCGACGCGTCCGGCATGGTGGAGGACGGAGAGCGACGAGCGCTGGCTTTGTTCGGTTCCTTTGCTGCTGGTGCGGTGGCGATCAACTGGCAAGTGCGGATCGTTCAGGACCGGGTCGAGCGGCTCTTTATTGCGGGGGGTAATTGGCCGACTCCTCAGGATGTCGAAGTCCCTGCCGGGAGAAGTGCGCGCCTGTGTTACCACGGGCTCAGTTCGAAAGCTGAGACGT
>CAZAYE010000655.1:0-3019 GCA_964489255.1 uncultured Enterobacteriaceae bacterium | reverse complement strand
CTTTCCACACCAGCATTTTGCCGTCTTTGTCCGCCGCCAGCTCTTTGACCTCGATGAGTTCGGCCTTGAGGGCGTCCAGCACCTCTTCCGTGAGGTCAAACTCTAAGCGGAGCGCCCGATACGACACCCGCCCCTCGCGCCGCAGCCAGGCGAGCGTGTGTGCCACCACTTCAGAAAACTTCATACGCTGTGCTCACTCCGCACCTTTGGGTTATACCTCCCTCTCTTGGATTCTTTTCGACGGTTGCCAATCTGTGCTCCGCCCTATCTCCCCATCTTGATCCGCTCCTCCTGCGCCCAGCCCTCTTTCAGCGGCACCATAAAATAAGGGGTCAACTTGACCTTCTTGAAATACCAGCGTCCATTCTCCTTCACGTATTCGTCGTCGAAACGGGCGGCGACCAGGTAGCTTTCGCCTTTGTGAACCGGCGTCGCTTCCAAATAGCTGAGGCCAGTGCCACTATTCCCTGCCACCTGGATCACGTGGTTGTGGATGAACTGTTTGACGAACGGCACTAGGTCAGAAAGCCCTTTGCGGAAGAACGCAACGATTTTGTCACGCCCCCTGGCCTTCCCAAGATGCGCGTAGTCAATTTCGGCGTCGCTGCTAAAAAGGTCGCCAATGAGATCGGGTTTCTTCTCATTCACATACTCATGATAGCGAAACCGTAAAGTTTGGATCGCATCTCGGTCTGCGAGTTCTTGCACCTGTGCCTCTAAAGCCTGTACGCGCTTTTCCAGATCTCCCGTCGCCATAGTGTGTCCTCCTTTTTCCCTAATTGAGAGGCAAGTCCCTATCTATGTCAGAAGAGAGGTTCTCGCAAGAGAAAGCAAGGCATTCAGCTTTCAGCGCTCAGCGAAAAAGACATACGGAAGTGAAATTGACGGTATCCTGCTGAGAGCTGACTGCTGAGTGCTAATCCCTTCCCTTGCTTTCCACTGCAAAACAAGCCAAAGAGGAAGGAAACTACTTTATTCACCCTAAAGGAGGGGCGCTATGAAAGTTGGTATGTCCGTCTTCATGCAAAACACCAATAATCAGTGGTCGGACTACGAGGTCTACCGTAACGACCTCAAGCTCGCTGACCTGGCGGAGCCTCTGGGGTTCGACTCGATTTGGAGCGTGGAGCATCACTTCACGCCGTATACGATGGTGCCGGACGTGGTGCAGTTCCTTACCTACATGGCTGGCCGCACCAGTAAGATCGAGTTGGGGACCATGGTCATCGTGCTGCCGTGGCATGATCCTGTGCGCGTCGCTGAGCAGATTGCCATGCTCGACCTGCTGTCTAACGGTCGCATCATCATTGGTTTCGGGCGCGGCGCCGCCACCGTGGAGTACAATGGTTTCCGCGTGTCCATGGAAGAATCGCGCGAGCGTTTCGTTGAGGCGGCCGAGGTGGTGGTGAAAGCACTGGCCAACGAGCGTTTTGAGCATCAGGGCAAGTTCTTCCAGATTCCAGAGATGAGCATCCGCCCACGGCCATTTTCGCATCCTGAACGTCGGCTCTACGGTGCGGCGGTGAGTCCGGATACGGCGGAACGCATGGCCAAGCTGGGACTAGGCGTGCTCGTCGCTATTCCGCTGTACGGTTGGGACGCACAAGCCAAAGACGTGCAGCGCCATAATGAGATCACCCGTCAGCTGGGACGTGAACCGGTACCGCCGATCACCTCAAGTTTCGTCTTTTGCGCTGAGACCGAGAAAGAGGCGCGTGAGGGTGCGCGCAAATGGATGGGCGGGTACTGGGGCTCAGCGGACGCTCATTACCACTTCTCCGATGGTCACCTCAAGACCGTCAAGGGCTATGAACACTACGGCGTGATCGCGGACAACGCCAAGACCACCACTGCTGAAGCTGCGGTTGAGGGCTTCGTCAACATTCAGGTGGCCGGTACGCCGGATCAGTGTCTAGAGCAGGTCTACGACATGCAGGACAAAGTGGGGCTCAACCACTTCATCGCGGTGTTTAGCTATGGCGGCATGCCGCACGACGCGGCCGAGCGTAACCTCCGCCTGTTCGCTTCTGAGGTTATGCCCAAGCTCCAACGGGAAGAGCGGAAAGTGGTGCCGGTAACCACGACCGGCACCACAACACAGGCCCAGGCGAAGTAAGGCCGGTCTGTACACCTCATGATGGCATCTCCCTCTCCCATACAACGGGAGAGGGAGAAAACGGCTTGGGAACAAGCTGGACAGCCTCCCTACCTTCTCACATTGAGACCCATACTTTCTAGGGATCTCCTCTGCTTTTCACTGGGAAAAATATGGAGTTCGCAAAGAAGATTTTATGCATCGGCGCCGGCTATGTGGGTGGACCAACTATGGCTATGACCGCCGCTAAGTGCCCGAGCTACAAGGTCACCGTTGTGGACATCAATCCTGCCCGGATCGCCGCTTGGAATAGCGATACCCTCCCGATCTACGAGCCGGGTCTGGATCCCTTGGTCAGAAAGACGCGCGGGGTAAATCTCTTTTTCTCCGCGGCCATAGCACAAGGGATTCAAGAAGCCGAGATTATTTTCGTCTCAGTGAATACCCCCACCAAAACGTTTGGTCACGGAGCGGGGAAAGCGGCGGATCTCCAATTTTGGGAAAAGACGGCGCGTCAGATTCTCGCGCATGCGACGACGAATAAAATCGTCGTGGAGAAATCTACCCTGCCGGTCAGAACCGCCGAAGCCATGGAGCGTATTCTCAATAGCAATGCGAAAAATATTCATTTCGAAGTAGTGTCCAACCCGGAGTTCCTGGCGGAAGGAACCGCAATCGCCGACCTTGAGAATCCCGACCGCGTGTTGATCGGGTCGCAGGAAACTCCAGAAGGTCTCAAAGCCCGGAAAGCTATTGTCGATCTCTATGCGCACTGGGTGCCTCGGGACAGAATCATCGAGTCTAATGTCTGGAGCGCTGAACTGTCGAAATTGACGGCGAACGCCTTCTTGGCGCAACGTATTTCCTCCATCAATACGCTGTCTCTTATACACATCTCCGAGCCCACGAGACTAGGCATGATCT
>CAZAYE010000654.1:0-3026 GCA_964489255.1 uncultured Enterobacteriaceae bacterium | reverse complement strand
CTTTTTTTTCACTCTGCTCATTGGCCTCACGTTCCCTCAATCGCTACGGGCGCAGGCGACTCTCGAAAATCCTCAGCCTAGCTCGTCGCAAAGCGGGATTGGCGTGATTTCGGGGTGGGCGTGTGAAGCTGGTCAGATCACCATCGAAATTGATGGCGCGCCCACCCAGGCTGCCTACGGCACTAGCCGGGAAGATACGAGTCCTTTTTGTGGAGACGCCAATAACGGCTTTGGCTTACTGTTCAACTGGAGCCTGCTGCGCAACGGACCTCACACGGTACGCGCCTTGGCAGACGGCAACGAATTTGCCAACGTCACCGTTAATGTCACCACCCTCGGAGCACAATTCCTCACTGGTGTTGGCAGGAACGAGCGGCTCACCAATTTCCCTCAATCAGCAACGGACATCATCGTCGTGTGGCAACAAAACCTGCAAAATTTTGTCATCGCGCGAGTCGATGCCATTGGTCCTCAACTCAATGCGATGGATGCCGCAGGCGATAGCATCACCAAAGCGTTCAACGCCCAAAGCGCCCCGATCTGTCCAAACGATGACCAAGAGTTTCTCAATTGGTCAACCAGCGACACGCACGGCACCGATTTCTGCGGTGCCGGAAGCGACGGGGTGTTCAGCCAGGCTGAACGGTTAGAGTGCCGAAGGGGAACAGACATCATACGCGCCGCGCCCAATAACGCCGAGTCGGGGGCTCAGATGCTGAAAGATTTCGTGCAACAGGCAACCAGGATCCAAACGTTCCTGAGTGCCCAGCCAACTCCCCGTTATGTGACCGTGTGGCTCGGCCACAACGACGTCTGCGCGGGCACGATTGAGAAGATCCGTTCGAGCTGTTCGAGAGGAAGCGATCAAGATCCCAACAACCACTGCCGTACCACCGCGGCCGCTTTCGAACGAGAATTCCGCAAAGGCTTAGACATTCTCATGACGGTCCCACACCTGAAAGTAGGAGTGGCATCTCTCCTGCGGGTCTCACAACTCTGTAATCATGAAGATAAGAAGTCATGCTTCTTAGGGAATAGGGGGCCCGCTTGTGACGAGGTGTGGCAGATCACAGCTCTCGGCAGTCTGATTTTTGGCGAAGGCCATGGAATCTGCGGGTCGCTCACTGAGGATTGTTCAGACCAGCGAATCATTGATGCCTATGAGACGGCCAAGACATACCATGACATCCTGGCTAACGTCTCCGCTGAATATGCCAGTATTCCAGAGGGCGGCACTTCAAACGTCGTTACGATAGACGGGCAAGTAGTCGGTGGAGCGACGAAGGCAACCGGCGTGCTCTTAGACCTCAGCACTGCCCCCTGGGTCTATAAATTTCAGAGCGAAGAACTTTCCTGTTGTGACTGTTTCCATCCCTCGAAGAAAGGGCAGAATAAGGCGTCTCGCATTCTCTTTGACGGATTCACCTGTAGCTCAACCGACGTGTGTTGCGCGGACACCGGCGATGCAGTGGCCAAGGGCTTGTGCACTACTGAGGATACCAGTGGCACGTTCTACCCAGGATTATTCTGATTAGGGAAATGGCGCACGTCATAATCACCGGCGCAGGGCCGGCAGGAACTGCGCTCGCTTATCTCCTTGCGCGACGGGGAATCGCGGTGACGCTCGTCGAGCGGCAAATCGACTTCGCACGTGAGTTCCGTGGTGAGGTTCTCATGCCGAGTGGCATCGACGCTTTCACTCAGATGGGGCTACGTGCCGCCTTTGACGCGCTCCCCCATCGAGAGATCCGCCGAGTTGAGATCTACCGTGATGGCCGGTTTCTTCTTCTCTTGGTCCTTAACCCGCAGCAGCTCGGTGTGTCGGCTTTCCGGGTTGTGTCACAGCCAGCTCTGCTGGAGATGCTCGTAGCCGAAGCACAGCATTTTTCGTCTTTTCATCTTGAGCGAGGGGTCCGGGTGCTGGATTTGCTGTGGAACAATGAGCGGGTCATCGGCGTACGGGTGGCGGATAAGGAAGGCGAGCGTGACCTGCGGGGCGACTTCGTGATTGGCGCCGACGGCCGCGCGTCCGTGCTGCGCAAACGTGCTGGGCTTCACGAGGAACGAAATCCGCAAACGTTCGATGTCATTTGGTGCAAGGTGCCCTTGCCCGGCTTTCTCGCTGACGGCGCCACCGGACGCGCGTACCTGGGTCGCGGCCACCTAGCCATTGTATTCCCATCCTACGATGGACAATTGCAGATTGGCTGGGTGATCAACAAAGGGACCTTCGGTGAACTTCGCCGTCACGGCATCGAGGAGTGGCTTGAGGAGATGGCGCAGCACGTCGGCGCTGAATTGGGAGCGCACTTACGTGCTAACCGTGCGGCAGTCGCCCATCCCTTCGTGCTCGACGTCATCTGTGACCAATTAGTCCACTGGACCGTCCCGGGGTTGTTGTTGATCGGAGATGCCGCGCATCCTATGTCTCCAGTTGGAGGTCAAGGTATCAATATCGCCTTGCGCGACGCTCTGGTGGCGGCAAACCACCTCTGCCCCGTGCTCACCCAGGAAAGTACATCGACCACAATCGACGCTGCAGCAGCGCGGATCCAGGAAGAACGGCTGCCAGAAGTGTCTGCCATTCAACGGTTGCAGCAAGGTCCGCCACGGTTGCTTTTCCAAACCTCGCCCTGGAGTCGGCTCGCACTACACGTACTGCCGTTGCTGGTACGCACGGGAATGGCTCAACGCTTATTCGTCTTCGCCCTGCGCCGTATGGCTTTGGGAGTGACTCCCGTACGCCTCGCGGTGTAGCGTTCTCTTCATGTCCGAAGCGGAATATTTATTCCTCTTTCTGAAAAAGCTGCTCCATCAGTTGCGAGACTAACGCCGCCACCGGCAACGATACTCCCACATCGTGACCGACAGTCACTGCCAGAGAGATGTCTTTGTAGCCTACCTGGGCCATGCCCTTGGGACCGGTCGTGTAATTCTGGGCGACCTGGCGCATGGCTTCCCAGGTTTGCACAGCCCAACCTGTCTCTTATACACATCTCCGAGCCCACGAGACTAGGCATGATCTC
>CAZAYE010000653.1:0-3038 GCA_964489255.1 uncultured Enterobacteriaceae bacterium | reverse complement strand
GTTACGAAGTCCTTACGGCGGCTGACGGGGCAGCTGCGATCGCGTTGACCGAACGCGAACACCCCGATCTGATTTTACTGGATCTCTCGTTGCCTGTTATCGATGGGTGGGAGACCGCTCGCCGTCTCAAAGCCAATCCGGCGCTGCAGCATATCCCGATCATCGCTGTGTCATCTCATGCAATGCGGGGAGACGAGGAAAAAGCTCGACAGTCTGGATGCGATGACTACCTCAGCAAACCACTCGATGAGGACCTCTTGTTTAAGAAACTGAAGCAGTTCCTGGGAGAAAGCCCCAGGAAATAGGCTCCCCCGCGCGCCATCCCAGCTGCCTTCTCTGCTCATAGTCCCTCTCTGGGACACCATCTTTTATCAAAGAGGCGAAGCCAAAGGCCCCTTCTCGTTCAGTCAGAATGAACATTTTGTTCCCCATTTTTTTACGCTTGTTTAATAAGTGACCGGAGAGAGTAGGAGGTCCGGAGTAAGAATTTTCTGTGATGCGATTTCTGCACGTCGCACATGGCAACAGGGGAGACTGCATATGTACGCACCAAACCACAACATATCCTCAACTGCCCCGCCACCTGCCAAAATCCTGATTGTCGACGACGAACCCTTCAACGTGGACTATCTGGAGCAGGAACTTGAGGATCTGGGCTACCAGACGGTGAGCGCGACCAACGGGAATGAGGCGTTGGCGAAGGTCGCTGCTGAGGCTCCGGACCTGATCCTCTTAGATGTGATGATGCCGGTCATGGATGGCTTCACGGTCTGCCGCGTTTTGAAAGAGAACGAGGGGACGCAGTTCATTCCTGTCGTCCTCATGACAGCTCTGGGAGCGCGAGACGATCGGCTCAAAGGGCTCGAGGCAGGGGCGGATGATTTTCTCACTAAGCCGGTCAACCAGCGGGAGTTGCTGGCCCGGATTCGGACAACCGTGAAGATGAAGCAGGCGATAGACCGTAAATTTGGTGAGCTGTGCCAGCTCAAGGACCACTTCGCCAAGTTCGTGCCGGAGACGGTGAAGCGCCTCGCCGCCGGCCCTGAGGCTCCTGGACTAGTCGAAAAGCGCGAGCAGGACGTTTCGGTCCTCTTCGTTGATATCAGCGGCTACACCCGTTTAAGTGAGGAGCTGCCCCTCAAACAGCTTGATAAGTTGGTGCAACGTTATTTTTCAACTTTTCTAGATCATATCAACGGAGCCGACGGCGATATTTGTGAGATAGCCGGTGATGGTCTCATGGTCATCTTTCAGGATGCGGATCCCCAAAAACATGCCACCAAGGCTGTTGATACGGCACTCGCCTTACTGGCCGCCACCGAGACCCTGAATCAGGAGAACCGCGAGCATCCGCTCGCTATTCATCTAGGCCTGAATTGCGGGGTTGCATTGGTCGGTTCGACCCGCTTTGAGGGGATACGAGGAACCCGCTGGACCTTTACGGCCAACGGCCCAGTGTCGAACCTGGCGGCACGCCTGGCCGACGTCAGTGATGCCGGCCAGCTCGTGGTAGGGCCAGAGACTGTCCGGCGTTTGGGGAATCGCTACCACTTAGAGAAAATCGGCTGTAAACGTTTGAAAAACATTGCCCAGCCTGTCGATATCTACCGCGTCTTAGGTCCATCTGCGCAACCCTGATACCGTCTCCACAAGTTAGACTCGTGCTGTTGTTTGGTGCTGTTTCACCCACTCACACGCGCTATTAATACCAATTCTCGATTCAACTGTGCCCAGGCGTGTTCGTGCTTCGACAGGGCTCAGCACGAACGGTTTTTGCTCTATCGGCTTATCCTGTCCGTTCGCCCTGAGCTGGTCGAAGGGTGAACGGTCCTATGGAAATGGCCTCTTTCAAAAGCGAAACGGTATAAAACTGCCCTACAGAAGCTGTCCGCCCATAGCCCTTCTCTCGGGCATTCCCTTACGAGCCCTAACAATGGCTGAAAAAGAGACTCCCGCCCTCTCAGTTCTTTTCTTGCCGTACTGTTCACGCCGAATGAACAATTTGTTCTGTTATTTATCACGCTTCTGGTATAAACGATAAGTCTTGAAAAGCCACGCCGAGGGGACAGGGGAGAGTGGGTGTTATTTGGCACCTCAGTGAAAGTTAGGCTTCTTCATACGACAGCATCCACAGGAGGGCGGGTGCATGAGGGAGCGCTTTGGCAATCACAGCGGCAATCGGCATGCCGACATCAACACAAGTGACAGGAAATAGGCGTACAGGTGACGTTCCACTTCATTCGCTCAATTACTTATCCCCTACTTGTACACCTCCTCTTCATCGGCAGTGGTTGCGCGGTCCACTACTTCGATGCCAAAAGCGGCGCTGAGCATATTTGGGGTATTGGTCACATGGTGATGAAGCCCGGTGCCCCTCACGAGGGCCTCAGGGCAATCGGGCGCCGTACAGACACTGTGGGAATCTCAGGGGGGAAGCTGCAGGAGGGTCTCCACTTCGAGCTCGGCTGGGGAAGCCGTCAGCGCATTGAGATTGTCGATGAAAACACCCAGCTGTGTTTGGCCTGGCCACGCGGCGCCTTTTACAACGCCCGCGTGGGATCCACCTCCCCGCCTGAGTTGGGCAATTGTACCCATTTGCAAAAGGAGAAAACACAGTGAAATGGACGAAATTGAGCTTAGTATTCCTTCTGTCCGCCTTCCTCCTCGGGGGTTGTGCGGCCGGGTATAACACAACCCTTTTCATGACGAAGTCAAACATTGGACTTGATGTTGAAACCAAACCTCCAACCGCAGAGATCTCGATTGCTCGCCGCGAAGGTGTGTTGGCTCCCAGCTTTGAAGGCGGACAGACACCGCCAGTGCTATCGAGTTTCGGGTCGGTTTCGCAGCCCTTCGGTCGTTTCTTCTTCGGCGTTGAATCCACCTTTGTAGGCGGCGATGCGGCTGTCGCGCTCTCCCAAGGCCCGGGTGGTCGCTCGGTGGGCCACGAGTCCGGGCTTTGCCTCAAGCAGAAACCTAGCCAAAAGAAGTTTTTGTGGTGGGACGTGTCTGTCCCTGAGCCGGGTGAAGTGCGGCCT
>CAZAYE010000652.1:0-3041 GCA_964489255.1 uncultured Enterobacteriaceae bacterium | reverse complement strand
GAAGTCCATTTCCGAGAAATGCGTCAGCGGGCTGTAATTGAGGTCGGTGACGTATTGGTAGGCAAGGAAATCCCCAATGCTCGGGTAGGATCGAAGCATCTCAAATGCTTTTTGCATCGATGAGGTGTCCGAGAGCCGTTTGGGAAGTTCATCGGCCATCATCCGCTCGATGAGCGTGAGATGGTTCCGGTGCTTGCGCTCGTGCCCCAGCCTGCGGGCCGAGGGCATGATGTAGGCGGCCGAGTATATCCGCTCGTTGCAGGCAAGCGCGTGAGATAGCACCCGATCGTACCGTCTGAAGTCGTAATCCTCCCATGTGATCGTACCGAACGCTTTTTCCAGCAGTTCCCACGTCTCGATCCGATTAAATATCTTGTACAACAAGACGCGGAAAAACACTTCCTCTGGTGTGTCCGGCAGATCGTTCCGATAGATTACCTGACGAATAAGGAACTGACTCACCCGGTCGGACGCTCGATAAGCGTTTGTGAATTTGTAGGTGTGTAGGATCGTGTCAGTAGTCCAGGGCGGCAATTGACCCTCGATTCGACGGAAAAAGATTTCCTGCCGCTCAGCCGCGAATCGCCAGTAAGTGTCATACACGAGAGTTGGCTTCAGTGGTGCGATCCGGGGCAAGGGGACCTCGGCTAGAGCGTTGGTAGCTTGGCCCACAAGTAACTCGGCATGTGGGGATATCTTCAGGGACTTGGATCGTTTGCGCACGTCAGCCCTCCGTGACTTCCGCTGGGCTCATGACTTTCTCTACTTCGGCTGTATGCACACTTGCGCGAGCCAGATCTTTCAAGTGATGTAGCTGGTTGCCTGAGCGAGGCCGTTGGTCCGAGTCCATTTTTTCGATCCCGGCAAAGCAGGTTAGCCGATCGAATCGGAGCCCCATCTCGTGTGCCAGGAACGAACCAAGTCGAGCCAGCCCAAGCCAGTTGCCATAGGCCTTCACGAATAATTGCTGGGTCGCGTAGAAAGCGTTGAGGCCGAGCGTGCCGCTGCTCGCATCCGGCACCAGGCTAATGTGCTGCAGGCACGGAAACAGCTGTCGGGCCGCCCCTGTATGGTCGCGCACTGGGTCAAACACGCAGGCCTGGAACAGGCTTCGCAGGCGGAGGCCATCCTGCCACTTCTTGATAATGAATTCCAACTGATTACTCTTGTGTTGATCCAGATCGACCGGCATGTGGGGCAGCCGATCGCCTGTTGCTGGATCAAGGTCGAAGGCGATGAGCCGAGCGAAGTACAGTCCGCAGCGGTTCTTCCTCGGTTCCATCGCAACATAATCCGGAAGGTTCTCCAGGTACTGCTCAAACAGTTTGGTGCGGTTGCGACCCGATCGTCGCCACAGTGACTCCGGGAAGATAGTGTTCGAGACCGTCTCAACTGACTGATGGCCACTTTCGTCCAAGGAGGCGTCTAGGACATGTCGCAGGTATTCATCCTCGACCACCATACCATTTTTGAAGCCCGTGATACTGACCAGGAATGGCGATAGTTCGCGACCATATTTGGCCGAAATTACCGAGAATGCCCTGGCCCACGCGACCGAAAGATTTGGTTCTTCCTGCGAGTAGTACATCGCGTCACTCACCGTCTATCTCCTCTAGGTGCCGATATTGACTCCAGCCGACATACTGATACCGTGAGATACGCACCAAGATTGCCCATGAACCACCATGAGCCTCAACCCGTACCAACCCTGGCCGCATGGCCTTGAACAGCCGACCGGAAGGCAAATCCACGACAAACTCCAGAGCCGCTTGCTCGGGATCACTGCCTTGCGGTAACAGCACATGCGTCCCCACCTCGACATCAACGGTCGGCAGCAGGTGATGTTCATCGATGGCGACGAGCCGCTCGGCTTTGTCCTGGCCCAGCATGGTGCGGCGGACGGTTGGCAGCTTCACCCTTTGCAATTGGCTGGCCTTTTCTACAGAGATCATGCGGAGACTGTGTGCAAGGTGGCTGATCAGGGTCTCGTACCCGACGCCAAAACCGCAGGCGATCCGAAAGCACTGTTCAGGCGTGGCTTGTGCAGCGTTCCACTTACGATCTGCGAACGACCGCCGCACGGCATTCGGCGGCATCAACAAGAACCCCGCGAAGGCATTCACAAGGAACTCTTTAGGGTTTGAGTTGCCGGTGGCCTGACGTTCTTCCTGAAGTTGGTCCAGGGTCGAACCATGACCAAAAACATGATGTCCGAGTTCGTGGCCACAATTGAAGACTCGCCGACCGAGGGGACGGAACGACGAAATCTGAATGAGCGGTCGTTTCTCCGCCAGGTACAACCCCTCCATGTTAATGTCTACGAACTGAACGCGCACCCTGAGTCGATCGCACAACCCATAAACACACAGGGGCACATTGAAGGCAATCTTGGCTTCTTCACGAACCTCTAACGCTCGATCTAGGGCCTCACGAGCCAAGTTCTTTCGCGTCACGATCATGCGCCCCCCTTGTCTTCGCGCAAGGCAGCCAGTACCTTCATTAACTTGTCGAGGTCGTCGGCCTTGAGCTTCTGCAACTCGCGGAAGGCAAGCTGGAGCCGGTCGGAGTGTGGATCGAGTTTCTCCGCTCCTTCACCCATGAGCCAGTTGACGCCGACATCGTAGATTTCTGCGAACTGAGCGATCTCAGTGGCGGTGACATTGCGATGACCCGCCTCGATCTCAGAGATGGTAGGACGGTGCAGACCCATCATTCGAGCGACCTGCCCTTGCGACAGGCCAGCCATCTTCCGGGCCTCGGCCAGTCGATGAGCGACGATCTGTTTCTTCTCAGCCGCGTGGTTCATACTTTGCACACCTCCGGGGCGTAGGTTGCCACGAAGCGGTTGGCAATCTCCCTGATGGTCAACTTCTTCCTCCCATCTGGAGAACAGTAGATGTTCTTGACACGAGTCCCCTTTGGCAGCGGGTGGCCGAGTTCCCGGGCCAGCCTGCGGATAGTCGGGGGGATCAACAAGCTGTCAAATCCTATCAGGTCGGTAAGCGGACAACAGGAAGGCGTCACCTTGTCGGCGTCGTCCT
>CAZAYE010000651.1:0-3047 GCA_964489255.1 uncultured Enterobacteriaceae bacterium | reverse complement strand
CGATGCCACTGCACTCGGTAGACGAGATCAGGGATAACCTGAAACCCTGACCCGCCGCAGCCAGTATTTTATACCCTGGTATTCCTACACTAGCCGGGTTGCTGAAGCGACATAAATGCCGTACCTGCGGCAGGGTCTTCAGGCGTGTGGAGGAGCTGATGCAGCACGAGCAGGTCGCGCACGGCAGGGAGAGCATGTACGGGTGCAGGGCGTGCAGCATGGTCTTCGCCAGCGGGGAGGAGCTGAGGGAGCACGCGAGGCGCTACCATTCCTACGGTAAAAAAGGCCAGTGACCTGAAATAATCTGCCGATGCCTAGCGGCCGAGCGGTTTGCTGTCGCCGCTGTCCAGCACGTTGTCACTCGAACCGTATGCCGCCCAGTGTATCACTTTCAGGTCCGGGCCGCCAGATTCGACCTTGAGCTTGAAGATCGCCTTGTCTCCTGGCTCGATCGGTTCGTCAATGGTCGAAGAACTTATCTCGCCCATCAGGGTTGCCGGCTTGCTCCAGTCCCGCGGGCCCTTGAAGGCCTCCACGGTCTGGTCGGGAACATCGAAGGTCATTCCGTAAACGTCTGCTAGGCTGCCGGCCGAGTTCTTTACCCGTACTATGTAAAAGTCCCTGGTCTTCTTCACGGCAACCTGCACCTTGGCGCTCTCCTCTACGGGCCCCGGCTCCTCAACCCCGGGCGGGAGCCCGGTTCCAGGGGCCGGCGCCTCCACTACAAAGGTCAGCTCGGCGCTCGCGCCCGAGTAGGTCACCTTCAGGGTGTAGGAACCAGGAACAGCGAGGTCGCCCTCGAGCTTGAAGCTGTAGGCAAAGGTGCCGTCCTCCTTCACGGTTACACTCTCGCTGCGCAGCACCGCACTGGCCGGGTTCAGGACCTCGACCGCGGCCGAGTTGCCGCCTGCAAGCGGGCTTATGCTCCCGGTCACGCCCACGCTCTCTCCCAGAGTGTAGGCGACCTTGTCGGTGGTGACCGATACCTCCACCGGCAGGCTGCCGCCCACCGGCCGCACCGTAACCTTGCCAAGCATCCACGGGTGGAGCGCGCAGAGGTAGGGGTAGGTGCCCGGCTCGCTGAACGTGAATTTGAAGGTCTTGTTCTCCTTCAGTATGCCCGAGTCAAATACAGTCCCCCACGACTTTGCGGTGGGCGTGCCGTCCGTGACCGTGTGCCTCTCGTCATCGAGGTTGGTCCACTCGACCGTCGTTCCCGCATCCACCACTATGTCCTTGGGCACGAAGAACTTGCCGTTGTCCACGTTCTTCGAGTTCTTGGCGATCTCCACCTTCGTGAGATCGCCCTGCGCATGCACGCTGGCCAGGACATAGCCAGGGGCCAGCAGCAGGGCCATTATGAAAATTGTCCGGTAGATATCCATCTGCAGACTTGATCGAAGGTGTTCGTATAAAATTGTTTTGCTGCAGGATGCGCGAGCAACGGAGCTAGGAAAGTACACAACGGTTAAATGATAAAAAAATGGACGCTGCTTTACTTCAGGCCGTCGACTATCAGCGTGAGGAAGCCGTTTTCAGTGTTATACCCTGCCTTCTTTGGTATCACAAAGAGCTGGGTGTGTTCCTTCGGAAGTGTAGGGATCGTCAGGGTGTAGGAGCCAGTCTTCTTCTTCTCAGCCTTTACATCCTGGTCGTTCAGCACCACCCTCAGCGAGTCCAGGTCCACGAAGTTGTCGTTGGAATCCACGAAGGCCATGAAGATGATTGCCGGTTCTCCCTGCCTGTAGAGGTTCTTGTCAGAGTTCACGAATGTCTTGACCTCGTTTGCGTGTATCACCGCCACGTTCTTGGCAGACCTGGAGGGAGAGTATTGGTCGTTGCCGGGAAAGTCAGCGTATATGACCGCGTTCTCGTCCAGAATCTTCCTCGTCACATCCTGGAACGGCTTCTCAGTTTCGGTGAATGCTGCACTCCACGAGAGCTTGAAATCGCCGTCTATGCCGGTTACGCCGGAGGCCACCACTACCTGCGCGGGCTTGGGTATGAACTTGATGATGTCAACCTTGGCTCCTCCTAAAGGCCTGTCATCCGCGTCGGTCAGAGTGCCCGTAAATGTCACCGTATCACCGAGCAGGAACTCGGCTCCGCAGCTAAGGTCGTTCTTGCATCCTTCCATCGCGAACGTGAGGACCACCGGTTGCGGCTTTGCTGCAAATATGTTCGAGGCGGCACCCACTGAGAGCAACAGCATTACACCTGATAGTACAGCCGTGACCTTTGCCCATTGCATGGGCAACCCTTTCATTAATCAAGGATATAACCTTTATCGTGCTTTTAACTCTGAACCAACACAGTCCCTTGCAGATCCAGCTAGTCTCAGGCGATTGTCGCTTCAGCATGGTATCAGATAGCCACGTGGATCAGCCGGGCATGTCCGTGCATAAGGTCATCCGGACCGATAAAATTTGATCATAAAATTGGGGCGGCTACATGTTCCCGAACGGGCCCACGGAGCCCTCAGGCAGAACGGTGACCGTGACCACCTCCACCTCGGTATTGAACCCGGCCTTGTGAGGTATCACCGCGACCTGGTTGTGCCCCTTCTGGAGCGCCGCTGTCACGAATGTGTAGGAACCGACCTTCTTCTTCTCGAGCTGCTCGGTTATGGTCTTGTCGTTAAAGGTCGCCGCGATGCTGTCCGGGTCCACGAAGTTGTCGTCCATGTCGATGAATCCTATGAAGACCGTTGCCGCCTCGCCCTCCCTGTACACCTTCTTGTCGAAGGTGACGAAGGTCTTTACCTCGTTGACCTCGATGGTGACGGTGCTCTTTCCGGTCTTCGAGCGGGTATACTGCTCGTCGCCGTTGAACTGCGCGAAGAGCGAGACCACCTGCGTGTCCAAGGACTTGGTCACATCGGCGCTGGCCTTGCTAAAAGGAACCAGTTCCACGTTCCAAGTGACCTCGTATGTGCCCTCCAGGCCCGTGAAGCCGGAGGCAACCTCGATCTGCCTGGGGTCGGATGTGAGCACGTAGATCTTCACAGGAATCTGGCTTAGCGGCTCGCCGTCAGCAGTCGTAAGCAT
>CAZAYE010000650.1:0-3048 GCA_964489255.1 uncultured Enterobacteriaceae bacterium | reverse complement strand
ATGTCGCAGCACCCTCAGGGATGCCATCGAGGTGCGGGGCTCGGTGTTTGATGTGGAGTTGGTTCCAGCCCATATGCGGGACTTTTTCTCCATGGAGTGCTGCTGAGTTGAAGCGCACTACTTGGCCTTTAAGAATATCGAGGCCGCGCACCCGGCCAAACTCCACCCCTTCGGAGAAAAGAATCTGCATGCCTACGCAGATGCCGAGCAAAGGGGTTCCCTGCTCAACAACACGATAGACCGTATTCACGAGGCCGCACCCTGCGAGCCCATTCATGCAGGCACCAAATGCACCCACTCCAGGAAGAACCACGCCAGCCGCGGCTTCGATCCGTCTGGCCTCGCGGGTGATCTCTGCCGCGTAGCCCATCTTCTCGAAGCCTTTCTGCACGCTGCGCAAGTTTCCCATGCCGTAGTCAATAATGGCAATCATAGTAATCGGCATTATTTCGTTCCTCCCGCCGAGAATCAAGGCGCTTTCCTTGCTCGGTACGTCAGAGGATGGTAGAAGGGACACGGTTAGGTATTGAACCTACCGCCTCACAGCTAGCGACCTGTCCCAGGGGCTGTGAGGCCAGAGAGGAAGGAGATGGTATGAAAGTTGGAGTCTTCATGATGCCCTCTCATCCACCGGAGAGGGATTTTTACGCGGGCCACCAATGGGATCTCGAACATCTTGAACTCTGCGATAAGCTTGGCTTCCATGAGGCCTGGATTGGTGAGCATTTTACTGCCCCGTGGGAACCCAACCCGGCTCCAGATCTATTGATTGCTCAGGCGCTGTTGCGCACCAAAAACATCAAGCTCTGCCCCGGCGCGCATCTGCTGCCCTATCACCATCCTACCGAACTGGCGCATCGCGTTGCTTTTCTGGACCACATGGCCCAGGGGCGGTTCATGTTTGGGGTCGGCACCAGCGGCCTGCCGAGCGATTGGAAGTTGTTTAACGTTGATGGCACGGCCGGAGAAAACCGGCGCATGACCTTAGAGGCGTTAGATATCATCCTCAAGCTGTGGGAAAGCACCGAACCATTCGAATATAAGGGACAATACTGGACGGTCAATCGTATTGATACCATGCTGGACACCTTGAAATATCACATCAGACCGTACCAAAAACCGCATCCTCCTATCGGTATTGCTGGATTAACGCCGCGCTCAGATACGTTGAAATTCGCCGGCGAGCGAGGATTTATGCCGATGAGCGTCGCGCTCAGTAACAGCTATCTGAATACCCACTGGCAGGCGGTTGTCGATGGCGCAGAGCAGGTTGGGCGGACTCCGGTGCGCAGTGATTGGCGGGTGTCGCGAGAAGTGTACATCGCTGAAACCGATCAAGAAGCCCGCGACAAAGCGATTAATGGCATGCTGGGCCGTGTGTATCGCGAATATCTTATGCCCCTCTTCAAATCCTTTGGCATGGTTAACCTGTTCAAGCATCATCCCGAAGTGCCGGATGCGGATGTCACCATCGAATATCTGGCCGATTACAGCTGGTTAGTCGGTTCCCCCCAGACCGTCGTCAACAAACTCGGAAAGATGTACGAGGAGACCGGTGGCTTTGGCTGTCTCCTGGTGCTCACTTTCGATCAGTCGGAGAATAACGAAGGTTGGGCGAACTCACAACGCATGCTGATGGAAGAAGTCATGCCGCATTTTGTCAACTTCTAGGCGCCCTTGTCATGCCACCCCTCTCCTCCGTTGCGGGAGAGGGAACCCCCCACCGTCTATCTCAGCGCATACCAGAGTCTTCCGAGCCACTCGTACATAGCAGTGAGACTTTTCCCCAACGCCTGGCCGTGAGGGATAAAATCCCACGGAGTCAGCTTGTAACTTGTGGTGAACGTGATCGGTGCCGGGATGACCCGAAAGCCAGCTTTCTCGAATGCGGTGAGGGCACGTGGCATATGATTGGCGTGCGTAACGAGGTAGATAGTGGTAATCCCTTGTGGTTGGAGAATGGCGTAGCTGAAGCGGGCATTTTGCCACGTATTCTTGGAGCGGTCTTCAATCCACTGCACCGGAACGTAAAAATCGTTGAGGAGGACCTCTCGCATCGAGACGCTTTCCGGCGTCCTGCTCTGTGGCCTGCCGCCAGTGACCAAAATGGGTTTGCCGGTAGCGCGGTGGAGTCTGGCAGCGCAACGGATGCGCTCCAAAGTTTCTCGGGTGACAGTATCTCCTCCATATTCTGGCGCGTTGTGGTAAGAGCCAGCCGCGAGCACGACAATAGCGCCGGCCGCGTCAGAGTAGGCATTCAAGGGCAAAGAGGGTACTGTTTCGAGCGAGCGTATTAATGCACGACTGAAAATCGGTGTGCAAATCAGGTACAGGAGTAGCCAGGCGGTAATAATGAGATTACGTCCAAGACGCGGCCGATGTTTGAGCAGGACAATACCCAGCCCCGCCAAGAGAAAGAGGTTTAATGGAGGCAGGAGAAAGAGGCTGATGATTTTGATCGAGAGCCAGCTCATACAAAGGAGGGGTTAGGGATTAGGGACTGGGGATTAGGGGTCTAAAGGGTAAGGATCGAGAGCGTGGCTGTCAGAATTCCTCATTTTTCCTAGCCCCTAGCCCCTTTTAGAGAATGCCCTTCGTAGACAGTACTCCTTTGACGCGCGGGTCAGGCTGCACCGCGCTGCTGAAGGCTCGGGCGAAGGCTTTGAAGGCCGCTTCAATGATGTGGTGGGGATTGCGACCCTGGGTCATATTGAAGTGGAGATTCATAGCGAGTTGATTGGTAAAGGCTAGAAAGAAATCATGAATGAGTTCGGTAGCAAAGTTGCCGACTTTTTCCTGTTTAATCTGCAAATTGTAGGCGAGGAATGGTCGGCCACTCAGGTCCACTACACAGGAGACCAGCGCTTCATCGAGGGGGATCGTCGCTTCACCGAAGCGACGAATGCCCTTTTTGTCTCCGAGCGCTTCGCGAAAAGCCTGCCCAAGTGCTAGACCTACATCCTCGACGGTGTGGTGGTCATCAATATCCACGTCTCCCGTTGCTCGTAGGGTGAGATCAAAGAACCCGTGTCGGGTGAAGAGTTCCAA
>CAZAYE010000649.1:0-3085 GCA_964489255.1 uncultured Enterobacteriaceae bacterium | reverse complement strand
AATCGAAATAGGCTTTTTCCGAACCGTACAGTACGGTGAAAGATTCGGCGAAACTGCGTGTATGCACGGTAGCCAGCAAAAACATATTGTAGGCGTGACAGACAGGAGCAGGTTCAATGTTCTCTAGGCTCACGCCCAATTCTTTCGCCATTGACTCAAAAAGGTCCAGTTCCTGATGAAGGGCAGGAATGAACTCTCCGAGCATACGACGCAGAGGTAGCGGGGCCCGTGCGATAAGGCAGCCCACGAAACCGATATCCTCACGCACAAATAGATAATCTTGACGGAGCCACGTCTCGAAACGCCCCGCCGGCAGAGTTCCGTCAGCCGTCTGCTGTAGAAAGGGGTGCTCTAACATTGCCCGCCACTGGGGCTCTCCTGTACGCATGAGTGTTTCTGAGAAACTCATAACTCACCTCTCACGGCAAAAGAGGAATGATTTCTGTCTGCATTAGTGTGTCAGTCATGATCATCGCTAATTCATCCCTAACGCTTTCATTGCAGCAGTCAGCGGATCACCGTAGAAGATCGGATCGACCCGCTCCATGATATCTGCCGACACATCCAGGAAATGGCGCTTGTTTTCGATCGGGATCAAGGCGCAGCGCGCTCCGTTATCCATCCCTATACGAAGCGGTTCGGAAAGAGAGCGAACGGCTTTGATGTTTCCCTGAATACTGAGGTCACCGAGGATCAACAGCGCTGGAAGTGCTGGATGTTTCTTGATGGCGGAATAAATTGCGACTACCAAGGCGACACCCGCATCACAAGCAACGTGATTCACCAATAGATCAATCGCCTCAACATGGAAATCCGTTGTATCGAGAGCTTGAGCGATCCCCATGTTCACCTTATGGCCTTGGATGTAAGCAAACGCCCGCTGGATCGCTTCTCTCATGGTACTATCGATACCACCGGCCACCCTTAGCTTGCCTGTCCCCGGCGAGGTCCCGACTTCAAGTCGGTACAGCCCAACCTTTCCCTGATCATCGACGGCGGCCGTATACACCGAGCCAGGAGCGAGCGGGTCGGTGGAGATCAGATCCCGTCCGCCCTCTTCTGGCACTCCTGCGTACCGTTCTTCCCGGGTCTCGCTGTCGATGTAAGAAAAAGAAGTCTGATAGTACTCAAAGGACCCCATCTTTTTCAATTGTTCTTTGACTCGCCGGCGGCCTTCGAGCGCCAAATCTAACAGCTCAGCTATTTCCTCTAAACCAGCGTCAATTGCCACCGGGTCATCGGTCGCACAATATTTGCCAAGCAGGTACTCAAGAACGAAGACTGGCACGTTGGCCCCGACTTTCACCTTACGGACCAGATCCTTCCGGACGACCTTTCCAGCAAACACCGACGCCGCTTTGCGATCGAGCACACTCATGGCAGTGACCAGTGGTTAGTGACGAGTGACGAGTTGCCTTCGCAGGCCGTTAAGCATTTTCTGCAACTCGACGATAAGCTGAAAAACATCTTCCACCTCCGATCTTGGACAGAAGCCAAGCTCTAAGGCAAGGGTGAGTTGTGTGTCTAACTCTGCCACTGATCCTTCGGCGTGCGAAACAAACTGAACAAATTCACCTGTAGTATGGCGCGCCTGCCCTTCGGCAATATTAGATGGGATGGATACCGCTGCCCGTCGCATCTGCGCAACCAAGCCAAATCTCTCATCGACAGGAAAAGGAACAGTAATCTGATATATGCGCTTTACGAGCGCCATTCCTTTCTGCCACACAACCAAGTCCCTGTAACTGCTCACCTTTTTCTCGTCACTCATCACTTGTCACTCGTCACTAGATGGCGATGATCATTTCGATCCTCTCCAAACGCTGGAGTTCAGTTCCGCTCGCCGCATCTAGAAGATGCACGGTCACCGTCTTTTGTGGAGACTCTTTGGTAATCAGGAGGGTGAGAGTGTTCGGCTCTATTTCTCTTGGGTTGTGCTCGGCGAAACGCAGCTGCACGTCACCGGTCGCCTCTTCGAATCCGTACGAAGCACTCACAGATATGGAGAGACACTCCCCTCTAGCGCGCACCTCGATTCGCACCTTGGGCGGCGCGGATCCAAACAAACCGGTGGCTGAACCTTTGATCTGTACGGAGAAGAAGCGCGTCGAGATCTTCTGACTGCCTGGTACCAAGGTCCAGGCTGTTTCGCTTGTGCGTCCTTTGACTTCTTTCTTGGCGTTCAGCGTGAGGACCGGAACAATCAGTTCCTGAGGAGAGAGGCCTCCATGGAAATACGCCCTTGCGCCGCCTTGTACCTTGAAACAAGCAAAATTCCAGGGAGTGGCCATCTCCAGATCCCCTCCAAGACCGAAATCCGAAAGCTGGGCACGCAGGTACGATGGATCAGCCGTGCCTCCTCGTCCGACCCACACCCGCCGATGGAGGTCCGCCGTATCGCCTCCGGGGGCATCGATCTTCATGTCGTTCCCTAATTCCTCACCGAACAAGTAACCATGGTCACCCCGGCGGCTTCCACTTCAACTAACGCATTGTGCGTCTCCGCAGGATCCAGAGGAATGTAAAGCACGAGACGTGGAGGTTCAGATCCTTCCAGCAAAGGTTCGATTTGGTGACGCAGGGCAAAAAAGCTGCCGTCGTAGCGAGCAACCGTTGTGTGAGGGATTGCCAGATTGCTTGGGATGTCGCGGTAGTTTCCCTCAGGGTCGTACCAGACGACTAGGCCATTGGTGTCTACCTGTTTGGCAATCAGACTGCGGAGGTAATCGGTGACGATGCCCACTATCCTTCTTCCTTAACGAGATTCGATGCCCAGGTAAGAACTTGTTCAGCGATCGCCACAGCCTGATGAGAATCTTCCTCGACGGCTAAAGGGAAGCCGATCATATGTCGATAGCTCCTTTGTGCTGTGTGCCGCCGATGGGTTCCCTCTGAAACAACCACCAGCACGTCAACATCGCTGTTCGGTCCCATCTCTCCCCGTGCCGCCGAGCCAAACAGGATAATACGGAGAGGATGGGCGACCTCGACGATGCGCCGGACGAGGTTGTCGATCATTTTCTGGTCGGGTTGCATGTTTACCTTTCCTGTTAACTTTGTTTTTCCCCACTGGACCAAATTCACG
>CAZAYE010000648.1:0-3091 GCA_964489255.1 uncultured Enterobacteriaceae bacterium | reverse complement strand
AAAGTACTGGAGCAATCACAGCAAAAGAGCCTTAAGAAATAGCTAATGCTCCCGTAATCAGGATATAATGGAGCCACGCGGCAAGGCTCCCGGTGGCACGGGCTTCTAGCCCGTGCGCTGGAACAGGCTGGAAGCCTGTTCTACCGGTTCCTGGTCGGAGGTCACATTACCGATTTCGTTCGTCAAATCTCATTAGGGTGGTTTTCGCTTGCCTGTGTCCTCACTGACCTTTCGGCCATAGGTTCCCTCTCCCCTTGCGGGAGAGGCCTGTCCTGAGCAAGGTCGAAGGAGACAGGGTGAGGGGGCAGATTGTTACAACTTTGTACAAAGGAGGAGACAATCTATGAAACTCACCGGTGTCTATCATACAGGATTCACGGTCAGTGACCTTGAACGGTCCCTCGCTTTCTATCGTGATCTGTTAGGGATGCACCTCGTGCACCGTCAGGAGGGAACTGCACCCTACCTCGGCGCGGTCACTGGATTTCCCGGGGTGCGGCTGCAGGTCGCTCTGCTAAAGCGCACGCCCGATGACCCGCACACCCTAGAGTTGCTCCAATACGCCTCTCACCCAGCCGAGCCCACCGACCGTGCGACCAACCGACCAGGCAACGGTCACCTGTGTTTCAAGGTGGATGACATCCAGGCGTGGTATCAACGGCTCTCAGTCCAGGGAGTGCACTTCATTTCAGAACCCGTACCGGTCACGGCCGGCGTCAATACCGGCGCCTACGCGGTCTATTTACGGGACCCAGACGGGTTCACTATCGAGTTGGTCCAACCAGCCCCAGGGAAGTGAAACCATCTGAAAGAAAAGTAGGGGCGATTCGTGAATCGCCCCTCCCCAAGAGACACAACCATTGTAAGCAAACGGTAACGGACGGATTGCCTTACTCAGGCCCTTGCCAATCGAACGGAATGTGTTTGCTAGATTGGCCTGCCCAATCCCAACGGAAGCCGTAGGCGTCAACCAGATTATTAGTCGTCTTGCCCCAGGTGGCGACTTGACCAGGACCAACTTCGGAGCCCGGGGGGTTGAGGGTCTGCACCCGTTTACCAGGAGGCGTCATCGGGCCGGTCAGGGCTTCAGCCGCCGCCGTTACTTTTCCCACTATCTCAGCCCGCCAATAGGCCAAATCATCCGCGACCTCGAAGGAGATCGGCGCAAATTCAATCCCCCGCACTTCATTGATCAATTTGGCCAAGCCGGCCATGAATCCGCCTGCCTGACCGGAGAAGACCATTTGTAGGGCTTGTCGCTGGCGCTCATCGGCGCGGGCATCGATGAAAAAACCCATCGAGACGTTTGCTTGGCCAGCCCAGATGTTTCCCTCGAAGGAAGAGACACCGATGATGTTAAGACCATCAAGACGCACGTCCCCATACGCTCCTTCGCGAATATGGTAGGCAAGAACGCCCTCACACCTGTTGTTCGTTGGCGGCTGGGCGAACTCGCAGGGACAGGCGATGTTGCAGCTACAGACGTCGAACCAGTCACCCTTCATCCACCATTGCGGAACGTCAGCCATTGTCGTGCTCCTTTCGCAAATGTTGGTGCGAGCTAGACCATACCGATGCCTCCCAGTACCACCGAACAATCCCTATGGTCAAGAGACCAGGAGACAACCCCTCCCGCGCTGTGCCATACTATAGTATGAAGGAGGAAAGCCAATGACTGTTCTATCATCAGGAACGCGCATCGATGAAATCGCTGAAGGAATCTACCGAATCAGTACACCAATACCACCAAGCATCGTGCCAAGCGGCTTTTCCTTCAACCAGTATCTAATTGTTGATGACCAGCCGTTGTTGTTCCATACCGGCCTGCGCAAACTCTTCCCGCAGATACAAGAGGCAGTCGGGACTGTGATGCCAGTGTCGCGGCTGCATTACATTTCCTTCTCTCACTTCGAGGCGGATGAATGTGGCACGCTCAATCAATGGCTTGCTGCCGCACCGCAATCCGTGCCGCTCTGCGGTCAGATTGCCGCGATGACCTCGGTCGAAGATATCGCCGATCGGCCTCCCCGTGTTCTGGCTGATGGTGAGACGCTTTCACTCGGCACCCACGTGGTGCGGTGGTTCGACACGCCACATCTGCCGCATGCCTGGGAATGTGGTTTTTTGATGGAGACGCATACGCGGACGTTTCTCTGTGGCGATCTCTTCACGCAGCCAGGCGCGAATGTACCCCCGCTCACTGAGTCAGACATTTTTGGACCGAGCGAAGCGTTTCGCCGTTCGCTCGATTACTTTTCTCACACTAAGAATGCCCGAGCGATGCTGGAGCGGCTCGCGGCTGCCAGACCAACCACGTTGGCGTGCATGCACGGCAGTGCTTGGCGAGGTGACGGTGCACGGCTGCTCCGTGCGCTCGCCGATTCGTTGGAGAAATAGCCTGTCTAAAGCGTCCTTATATATCGTATTGAGAGGAGGGCAATACAATGCTTGGCGCCGTCGCGCATATTGGGATCACTGTAAGAGATATGGAGGGAGCCGTACACTTCTACCGTGACGTCTTAGGTCTCAAAGTGTTGGGGGATATCACCATAGAGGGAGACGAAGCAGATACGATCACTCGGGAGAAGGGGGTCAAACTCAGGGCTGTGTACCTGCGCAGTGAGAAGGACTTGAAAGGGCCACCGGTTGAGTTGTTACATTTCGTGGAGCCGGCAGGAGCGCCAGGAGTTCCTTATCCTCGCTTAACTAATCCAGGGATTACCGAGCTGGCATTCTGGGTCAAGGACATTGAGCAAACGTACACAGACCTCCGTGCGCGTGGGGTAAAGTTTTACTCAGCGCCCCAGCTCTTTGAGCTGGAGGGTTACGGTAAGGTCAAGGCCGTGTATTTCTGGGATCCTGACGGAACCACGCTGGAACTCTTGCAGACCGTGAAGTGAGGGAGGAGCCATCAATAGCTGACACGTACTGATGAGACCGCACATTAGCGCACCATGGGCAGATGGCTTAGGAGCTGACAAGATTGAGAAAGGCGAAAGCCCCGAAGTAGTTGAACTTGCGGGGCTTTCACAGGTTGCGGGGCTAGGATTTGAACCTAGGACCTCGAGGTTATGAGCCTCGCGAGCTACCG
>CAZAYE010000647.1:0-3099 GCA_964489255.1 uncultured Enterobacteriaceae bacterium | reverse complement strand
ATCTGTAGCCACAAGAGTCCAGTTTTTCTAGTTTTGCTAACTGCTAAGAGCTAAGAGCTAATAGCTTTTCTTATCCTTTCGGCAGCCCTAGCATCCGATCCCCCAGAATGCCACGCTGGATCTCGGAGGTGCCGCCGCCGATAGTGAGCAGTCGACCCCACAGTGCCGCCCGTGGCCAGCGCCCATGATCCACGGCCCCAAGCGAACCCTGAGTGAGTTGGGCGTAAGGACCAAGGAGTTCGGTAGCGAACCCAGCCATGCGGAGGTTGAGCTCTGAACCGAACAGCTTGTTGATTGATCCTTCGGGTCCAGGTGGATTGCCTTTCAGACGTTTGCTAAAGCTGCGGAACATATTGTACGTAATCGCTCGGCATTCGATAGCAAACTGAGCGAGTTTCTGTCGCACTGCCAGATCTTCGCTCGCAGGTTTTCCATTGATCTCCACCGTTTGGCAGAGTCGTATCAGCTCGGCCAGTTGCCGGTGCACTGGGAGTTCAGCACCAATACCCGCGCGTTCGTGCATCAGCGTGGTGACTAGTACTTTCCAGCCTTCATCCTTGGGTCCGAGCAGATTGGTCCTGGGAACGCGCACGTCCTCGAAGAAGACTTCGTTGAATTCGGCGTCGCCAGTAATCTGCACAAGCGGGCGCACAGTAACACCGGAAGTTTTCATGTCGACAATCAGGCAACTAATGCCTTTGTGCTTGGACGCGTGAGGGTCAGTGCGAACGAAGAGTTGAATGAAATCCGCACGGTGAGCGTAGCTGGTCCATACTTTCTGGCCGTTGACAATGAAGTAGTCTCCGGCCTCCACCGCCCGGGTTTGCAGCGACGCCAAGTCTGACCCGGCGTTGGGTTCAGACAACCCTTCGCACCAAATCTCTTCGCCAGAGAGGATCTTCGGCAAGTATCGGTGCTTCTGCTCCTCCGTGCCCCAATGGATGATGGTCGGTCCGGACATCATTAGGCCCAGAGTGTTAGCGAAGCGGGGAGTATGGGCTTTGTACATTTCTTGATTGAAGATAAACATCTCCATCAGGCTCGCGCCACGACCGCCGTACTCCTTGGGCCAGTGAATGCCAACCCATCCTGCCCTGTGGGCCTTCTTCTGCCAGGCACGCTGGAACTCAAAGCGGGTATCGGCATCGATTTGATCGAATTTTTGTGGGTCATAGCTTTCAGGTAAATTGCCTTGTAACCAAGTACGGAGTTCCTGGCGAAAGGCTTCTTCTTCGGGAGTGTAGTGAAAATCCATACTGTCCCCCTCGCGGCCCCATACCTTAGCGACTTCGCTCTGGAGGGTAAAGAGTAGAACAAGCTATCAGCCATCACTCTCAGCGGTCAGCCAGAAGTAGTCAGTAGCCAGAAGGCTAATCTATGCCTTGACTGATTTGCTCATTGATTCATTGACCAAATAAAGAAATACTGAATTCCTTCGTGATTCAAGGATTGAATGGTTTGATGATTCAATCTTTTTGCTAAAAGTTGATCGCTGAAAGCTGAACGCCAAATAAGGAGGGAATCCCTATGGCTACTATCTCACCCTATGCCTACGTCGCCGCCGGACATCATCAGATCGCTTTCGTTGTCAAAGATCTCTCAGCCGCAGAGCGCTTTTTCACCGAAAAGATGGGGGTACCACGCTTCTTCCGCTTTAATGATGTTCAGGTCCATGAGGCATTCTACCGCGGTGGACCCGGCGACTTTCACATGCACCTTTCGTTAGGCTATGCAGGAGATTCGCAGATTGAGTTGATTGAACATATTTCTGGTCGGAGCATCTACAAAGAGTTCCTGGACCGGCGCGGTGAAGGGCTTCACCATCTCGGCTTTATCGTCCCGGACCATGAGAAAGTGATCGCTGACTTTGCTGCCAACGGCTTCCCGGTGATTCAGAGTGGCCGCATCGGGAATAACCCAGGTGTACGCTTCGCCTACTTCGATACCGAAGCTGTAATCGGCGCCGTAATGGAAAGCATCGTGCTCGACGACGATACTCGCCGGTTATTTGAACGGATCAAGCGCGGCGAGTTCTAAAGAAAACGACGCGGCTACGAGACAGAGGATGATGTTGCCTCTTATCATCCTCCTCCTCAACGCGTTCACTGAGGCGCCCCTTTCGGCACACGCCCCTCGATTGTTCTCCCCAAAGGTTGGGAAAAAATCAGCGCTCGTATGAGTCCTTCTTGGGAAGAAAATGCTCTCTCAGGAGTCTTGCTCAGGAGAAGCCTCGGGTACGAACAATCGCCAATTGATGGAGCACGTGTTGGCAAGATTCTATAAGGAAGCAAAAGCTGAGGAGAAACGTCGTGCGAAGACTCTCTAGAATTACGCTTTTCCTCATGGGCAGTTCTTTTCTACTCTTTCCTCTGCAGTCATGGGCAGAGATGCGCAGAGCGTTGCTCGTCGGCATCGATAAGTATGAGCCAAAGCAGACCGCGCCAGCTCCATCCACTACAGGAAAAACTACTGAGGGGCAAACAAACGCTGCCTCTACAAGTGCACAGCCGACGCGCGGTACGTGGTTTGACCTTGACGGTGCGGTCAACGATGCTGAAGCGATGCGGGCAATTTTGATCGTGCGTTACGGGTTTCAACCAGATAACGTGCGAGTCCTCAGAAATGAAGAAGCAAGCCGGGATCGCATCCTCGCGGAGATTCGTCATCATCTAATCGATACGGCTGCGCCCGGTGATATCCATGTCTTTTACTATGCCGGCCACGGTTCTCAGGCAACGAACTCGCAATCCACTGAGCCGGACAAGAAAGATGAGACCATCGTGCCGGCCGACTCTAGCCAAGGAGCCTGGGATATCCGCGACAAAGAGCTACGGCGGCTCTTCAACGACATGCTCGATAAAGGAGCCTCGTTGACTGTCTTTTTCGATAGTTGCCACAGCGGCTCAATTGCTCGGGGCTTGGCACTTGAGGAAAAGGGCCGATTTTTGCCACCCGATCCCCGCGATATGGCACCCATAGTGGGCACCGAGACTCCGGATTCCCGTCCAGCGCCAGAAGAGCGGGGAGCGTTAGTCTTTTCGGCGGCGCAGGACTTTGAGCAAGCCAAGGAGGACACTGAGGAAGAAACAAGCAGCAAAC
>CAZAYE010000646.1:0-3102 GCA_964489255.1 uncultured Enterobacteriaceae bacterium | reverse complement strand
ACCCCCTTCTTCCCTGACTAAGCCCGACTCCAGGACCATCTTGGTCAACTCTTCATTGACCGCAACCTTGATGTCGCTGATGAGATTCTGAGCAGTGATTTCGTCTGGCATTACGGCGTTGCGCGCCTCCTGGCGGCGCCCGGCCACGACTCGGTGGTTGGGAGTGAACCCGCCAAGGTCGCTTCCGAAGTCTTTAACGCGGGGTTGAGTCAGCTTGACATTATTCACGATGTGGTCTTTTCGCACCGCCAGTTCACGGAGGTCAGATGGACTGCGAGCGGAGTTCACACCGGGGAGTTACTGGGGTTTCCCCCCACGGGGTGCAAAATCATCCTTACCGGCAACGACCTGTTCCGCATAGAAAATGGCCGGATAGCAGAATTGTGGCAAGAAACTGACCTGTTGGACCTCTTCACGCAACTCGGACAAGAGCCGTGTAGCCCGTAAGCCCTTGCCACACGGCAGGTAAGCTGCCCGCCGTTGGAGGGTGGGTCACGACCCACCCTCCGACACTCTCTGTCCACTCAGCGAGCACCTCTTCCCTCGACAGGGAAAGGAGGTGAGGTCCCTTGAGGGTGAGAGGGCTTCAGCACGGCAGGGAGGCACACAACATAGGCTCGGTGAACCACGTTCAACACATGCAAAAGGAGGAAGATTATGTATAGGAAGAGCTTAGCGATAGGTTTAGCCGTGGGGCTGGTGATGACCGTTGCGATCGGCAATGCCACAGCTTTCGACATTCCCTATCGAGGTACTATTTCCGGCAGCTTCATCAGTACGGAGATCGACGCAATTCCAGGAGATGGCGTGAAAGCGATCCTGGGAATCTTTGGCGTCACCACGCGCAACTTGGGCCCAGTCACCGCCCAGGCCTTGGTCGAAGATGTCCCGGCTGCCTCTCCCTCGGGCCTCTGCCCACCGGGCACCGATGTGGAACTCACCCTGGGGACAGTCCGTGCGGTCCACCGCTTTGCGACTGGGGATCTGGTATTTCTCAAACTGCTCGCGCGGACCGCGTGCCTGGATTTCGACACGCTGACGGCCCTGGCCTTTGAAACGGGGGAGTTTACGGACGGCACAGGCCGGTTTGCCCAGGCGACGGGCAACTTCACCGCCACTTCCACGGCAGAGATTTTTGTCGCGGATCCAGCCGGCCGGGTATTCGGCCCTTTCAGCGGCAAGATTAATGGGAAGATTATCATCCCAGGCCCATAAGAGGCTGAGATGGAGGCTCACGCGGCTTGTGCCATGCTCTGTGCTGAGAGGCAGGGGCAAGGATCGGGTGTTTTCCTTGCCCCCGAGCGCCCGAAGGGGTAAGGAGGCAGCATGCGCTGTGCGAACTGTGGGTCGGACAATCCCGCGGGGCTGAAGTTCTGCGAGGAATGCGGAGCCAAGCTGGTGCGGGCCTGCCCGAGCTGTGGCCGCGAGGTGCGGCATACCGCTAAGTTCTGCGGGGAGTGTGGTACGTCGCTCACTGCTGAAGTCCTACGTCCCAGATCTCAAGTCCAAAGTCTAGAAGAGTCCGGAGTCCGGGGTCCAAAAAGTCGAGAAGCGAGAGTCCGAAGTCTAGAATCTCGACAAGAGGTAGCCGAGCGCCGGCAGCTCACCGTGATGTTCTGTGACCTGGTGGGCTCGACCGCCCTCTCGGAGCAGCTTGATCCCGAGGATTTACAAGAGGTAGTGCGCGCGTATCAAGCCACCTGTACCGGGGTGATCCAGCGCTACGACGGGCACATTGCTCAGCACTTGGGCGATGGCGGGCGACAAGGGCAGAAGTGTCACAACCGCTTTTTCTTGCCTTGCTGGCCGGGGCGCACGGGAAAACAGGGCAGCCCGAGGAGGGGCTCAAGACGCTAGCCGAAGCGTTAGATCTGGTGCAGAAAACTGGAGAGCGCAGATGGGAAGCGGAGCTGTATCGGCTGAAAGGCGAGCTGACGCTGCAAAAGTTGCCAGTTGCCAGTAGTCAGTTGTCAGTGACCAACCCCCAATCCCCAATCCCTAACCCCCAAACCGAAGCGTGTTTTCGCAAGGCCATCGAGATTGCCCGTCACCAGCAAGCAAAGTCGCTGGAGCTGCAGGCGGTGATGAGCTTAAGTCGGTTGTGGCAGCAACAGGGTAAGAAAGAGGAAGCCCGCAAAATGCTGGCGGAGATCTACAGCTGGTTCACCGAAGGGTTTGACACCAAAGATTTGCAAGAGGCTAAGGCGCTACTGGAAGAGTTGGCCTGACACCGTGAGTAGCAGCAGAATCGGAAAAGAAACAGACAACCATCATTCGAGAGCCGATTACTCAGACGACGGCTCTGCCCTAACCATGCCAATGACCGTTCGACTACCTACCTCCTCGGCAGGACATGAAAGCCGGGCGGCGGGAGGATCTTGTCCCAGTCAATCACTGTTCCTTCTGGCGCCCACACCCACCGCGGCTCGGGCGGATGCTGCACGATTTGCGCGGTCCATCCCAACTGCTGCTCAATCCAGTTCTTCCCTTTGTCCTTCCCGCGGAAGACGATCAGATCATTGCCGCCGTGGCGCAGGTCGGAGCCTTCGTTCAGCTACATAAGGCCCTGGGGGCGTAGACGTCACCGTATTCGCAGGGAATGGCTTGTTGGGTTGCGTGACTTTGACTTGGTGGGCAACGCTGCGCTTTTGCCCACCCTCCGTTACTTTGGCGCTGCCGGTGCCGGCACCTCTTGCATCCGCCCAGTGGTGTCATTGTCGTATTCCAGATGCAACGCTCGGACGATTAATCCATGCATGCGCCACAAACCAATCACGACAAATAACTCCAGGATTTCTGCATCTGAAAGATGCTTCTGCAACGCGGCGAAGGTTTCGTCTTCTACGAGATTGCGTGCCAAGATCTCGTCAGTTGCTGCCATGACGGCGCGTTCGACTGGGGAAAATAAATCACTGGTGGGCCAGCCTTTGATCGCGGCGAGCTTCTCTTCGGGAATACCTACCATCCGAGCGACCTTCATATGCTGAGAGTACTCAAAGCGGGAATCGCCCACGATGCCGGTCCGTAGGATGGCCAACTCTCGGAGCTTGGGATCCAGCTTGCGTCCGGGCTGCAGCAAGTTCATAAGATCGCTGCGGGCCA
>CAZAYE010000645.1:0-3104 GCA_964489255.1 uncultured Enterobacteriaceae bacterium | reverse complement strand
GCTCTAGCTCTGCCTCCCGCACTTCCACCCGCAGATTCGCTACGATCTGCTGCACGACCTCATCTTGCAGGGCGAAGATGTCTTTCATGGGACGGTCGTAGCGCTCCGACCACAAGTGGCCACCGGTCGTGCCATCAACCAATTGCGCGGTGATGCGAAGTTGGTCGCCAGCTTTGCGAACGCTGCCTTCGAGCACATACCGCACGCCCATCTCGCGGCTCACGTCTTGCACTTTGACTGGCTTGCCCTTGTACGTAAACGCCGAGTTGCGGGAGATGACGAACAGACTGGAAAGTCTGGAGAGGTCAGAAGTGATATCTTCGGTAATCCCGTCGCTGAAATACTCTTGCCCAAGGTCACCACTCATGTTGACAAATGGCAGAACAATAATGGACGGTTTGTCGGGCAATACAAGCTGCGCTTGAGTCCTGAGTGCTGAGTCCTGAGTGCTGAGTGCCGGACCAGACAGATATCGCCCAGTCACGATTCCGCCGGCAATGAATATGAACCCAGCCACAACCGCTACCGCTCGGCGGACGGTGTTCAGCCGGCGGGAGAGCTTCAGCCGTTGCACCCGCAAGGTCTGGCGTATCCCTTTGGGAGGCTCAGGCAGCAGGGCGTACACCTGGAACCGCTGAACAATGTTTTTCAGCTTGGGTCGCCCCAACAACACAACTGTGTCCAAGGGGACTTTCTTGGCGACATCCCGATAGACCACGTCAGAAATGCAGGTGGTGTCAGGCTCAGCGAGTTCCTGCAGGCGCGAGGCAATGTTCACCCCATCGCCAAATACGTCGCCATCGCGCTGCACGACATCACCCGAATGGATGCCGATGCGAACGTGAATCTGCTCGGCTGTTTCTCTCTCAGTGTTATGGGCACGGAATTGGTCTTGAATACGTTGCGCGCACTGTACGGCGTTGACGACCGAGGGGAAGTCCACCAGGAAAGCGTCACCAACGGTCTTAATCACATGGCCATGGTTTTCGTCTACGGCCTGCTGGATGATCTGGTTGTGGGTTGTGAGCAATCGCAGCATGCGGGCTTCATCCGCACCCATCTGGCGGCTAAAACCCACGATGTCGGTGAACATAATGGCGGCCAGTCGGCGGGTCTCACCTTGCGCTGGGCTGCTGGCGACTTCTTTCATAAGGGCGATTATGCGGCGCGCTCTGGCTGGCTGTCAAATGGTGCGGGATTTTTCTCCAGAAACGCTTTCCCTGGGAGGTACTGCCGGCGTTCCAGTGAAGAGTTGTTGACGACACGAGCCGAGCGTGGTTCAAAAGGGATACGACACGAAAAAGGAGGTGTAACATGGCTACTCAAGCGGATGGCTTTGTCGAAGAGTTGCGCGCCTATATACGCGAGCAAGAAAAGGCGCCGCTTTATGGTAGGAGTTTTTTTGACGGGGTGCTGGCCGGCACGATGGACCGCGAGGCGCTGAAAAAATGGGCGATCCAGCACCACTATCGTACCGGCCAGCACGTGCGCGCGCTGGGCGGTATCTTTCTCAACACCGGCTTGAGCCCGCTCGATCAGAAGATTCGTCGGCACATCGTCGAGAACCTGATCGACGAAGAGACCGTCATGGGGCGCGGCGATGATGCGCACTGGGTACTCTCGCGCCGCTTGGCTGAGGCTTTCGGGGCAACAGCGGAAGAATTGACTCACCCCCGGGTGGCGCAGGCAGCGATCGACTATGTCAATTGGGTGCTTGAGTTGGGACGGCGTGAGTACGGCTTGGTGACCCTGGCGGCGATGTCGATTGGCGGAGAGAGCCGCCGCGAGGATTCGCTCGAACGATTAGTCAAAGCGCTCAGTGAAAAATACGGTTTGAGCCGTGAGGCGTTGGAGTTCTTCTACGCCCACATGGGTGAAGCCGAGGCGCACGGCGACCCGGTGTACAATTTCGTCCGCGAATACGCCACGACTCCCGAGCGGCAAGAGAAAATCCGCACCGCCTTGCAAACCTGGTGTGAAAAGTTCCGTGTGGCGCAGGAGGGTATCTTTCGGGTCGCGATGGGGGAAGAAGAAGGAGTGGCAGCGAGCCTATAGAGCCCAAAGCCTTGCTGCCAGCGCTTACTGACCGCTGAAAGGGAAACTCCATCGCCCGCCATGGCGACCTAGCCGGGAGGTGTGCTAAGTCTACGGGGCAGGGCTATGGCCGAAATGTAAGCGAACAAAACGCAGATTTGCGACAATTTCGTGAAAAAGGAGGGAGTCATGGCGACAACGCAGCCTGGAATCGATTACGACGCGCTGGTCAAGGACGACCGCGTGCACGGGAGCGTCTACACGGACCCGCATATTTTCGCGGAAGAGATGGAGAAGATTTTCCACCGGGGATGGGTTTATGTCGGGCACGCGGGTGAGATTCCCAATCCCGGGGACTTCCGCTTGAAGAAGATCGGCCAGCAGTCCGTCATCATGGTGCGCGGCGAGGACGGTCAGGTGCGGCTGCTGATGAATCGCTGCCGACACCGGGCGAACACGGTCTGCCAAATCGAGCGAGGAAATACGAAGGCCTTTCGCTGTGCCTACCATGGGTGGACGTACCGCAACACCGGCGACCTGCTGTCGGTGACCTATTCGGATGGTTACGATGCCTCCTTCCGCAAGGAAGACTACGGATTGAGTCAGGTGCCGCGCCTGGACATGTACCGCGGGTTCATCTTTGGCAGCCTGAGCCCGGCCGGGATCACGCTGGACGAGCACCTGGGCCAACCGGCCAAAGAGCAGCTCGATTTATTCGTGGACCTCTCCCCTGAGGGCGAACTCGACGTCACCGCCGGTGTCCATAAATACGGCTACCAGGGAAACTGGAAGTTCCAGATAGAGAATGGCATGGATGGGTAC
Organism: uncultured Enterobacteriaceae bacterium; assembly: GCA_964489255.1. Classification (GTDB taxonomy): domain Bacteria; phylum Desulfobacterota; class Binatia; order Bin18; family Bin18; genus CAZAYE01. The sequence continues at coordinate 248 of CAZAYE010000645.1, read as the reverse complement.
CACCCGAACTTTGTTCATCAGACCTTCTTTACCGCCCTGCAGAAGCGGACTGGCATGAAGCTGGACTTGTTTACCAGCCATTCTACCGGACTCACCCGTGACCTGGGGAACGGGCACGTGATGCTGGATTCGCGCGAGTACAACAAGGCCAACAGCCAGCTCCTACGTGCGGCCTTGCCGACGACGCCTGGGGGGCAGGACTATAAAGAGGCGATGGTGCAACGATACGGCCAAGCGCGGGCTGAGGA
>CAZAYE010000644.1:0-3104 GCA_964489255.1 uncultured Enterobacteriaceae bacterium | reverse complement strand
CAAAGGAGCAGCGAGAGCAACTGCACGTCTGGAGCCAGGCGCTGCAGCAGGAGTGCCTGCACAGTGCTCGCTCACGGCTGCCTCGTTCCGACCTCCACACGGCTCTTGCGGTCCTCGCCTGCGCCCAGGCAGCCCTGGCTTCTATGCGGTATGACTACGAGCACCTCTTGAGGTGGGGGTGGCAAGCAACGCATTGGTTCGCCGGGCAGGAGCCGGGAGCGCCCCCGGCTGACCTGGCTGCTGGCATACGCTGGCCAAGCCAGGTGGCCTGCGACATCGTCGACCTGAGTTTTTCTGCTTTGGCGACGGTGTCCCGCTGCCCAGTGGGACGCGCCCGTGACCTCACGCGCTGGTTGTGGCAAGGCACAAAGGACCATGACAGCGCCCTCCGCTCGTGCGCACTGAAGGTGCCGCTCTATGACGAAAGGAAAGCTGAAGGCATGGTGGCGACACTGATCCTCACCCTTGTCGAAGGCCACGGAGAACTGTATGCCGATCCGATCACGATGGCCTTTCGCGCGTGGGACGGCGCTTTCAATGAGGCATGCCAGGCGGCCTGGACCTTCATCCGGCGCAACAGAGGGCAGCAGAGTGCATGGGACGTGCGGTGGCACCTGCGTACGACAGAGCCCATGCCGCTCAAAGGCGGGTCATTGGGAGGAGCCTTCGGCGTGGGGTTACAGCACCTCCTGGATGGCACGCCTCTGGACCTGTCCACCGCCATTACAGCGACCATCGACGCGGAGGGCCAGTTAGGCCCTGTCGCCTATCTTGAAGATAAGATTAAGGCCCTCAATAGGCCGGAAGAAAAGATTACCCGACTCATTGTTGGCCGGGACAACCGCATCGATGTGAAGGACCCGGCCTTCGAGCCGCTGCAGATCGAAGTCGCGCAGACGGTGACGCAGGCTTCCGAGATTGCTTCGGGCTTGATCCCGGAACTCACCGCCTATCTCCAAAATCTCTTTGCACGTCTCGGGGACCTTCCCTGGTTCTATCCCCATGATATGCCGTTTGATACGGTGCACATCCCGGTCAAGGTCAGTCAAGAGCGCTTGCGGTATGGGGGAGAACGACCTGGCGGGCAGGGAAAGAGGTCTCAAGGAATCCCTGGTCTTGAAGACCCCGAGGCCTATGTATGGCGGGGTGCAGAGGCCTACGCCGCACAGACCCGCTCCTTCGTTGTGCGTGAGTGGGAAGAGGTCCGAGCAGCAGTCTTGCAGCGTGGAAACCATCATGCCGTCATCCTGGGAGACCCCGGCTTTGGAAAAACTCGTCTTTTGCAAAGCGAGGGGCGTAGACGAGTTCAGGAGGCCCTACAATATCTGGAGGAGCATGGATCAGAGGGGGTAGCGCTGCCCATCTTCGCCCGCTTGGTTGATCTCGCTGCTTACGGCGGAGAAATGGAGGAAGTCCTCTGTGCTTTTCTCCGCCGTGAGTATAGCCTTTCCGAAGCCCTGTTGACCTGGGTACGCCGCACCCTGTCTACACCCGACTGTTTTCTCCTGCTGGACGGCTGGGATGAAGTGCCTTTGAAGGAGCGGGATTTTGAAGATTCCGCCTCGTTGGCCCGTCGTCTTGAGCGGTTTGCCCGCAAGGCTCCGTGCTACATTTTCTTGACCTCTCGCATTACTGGATATCGCAGAGCCCCTCTGCCGTTACGTGCAGGATCAGGGCACGAATTTGAACTCATTGCCTTTAACCTGGATCAAGTCGAGCAGTTTATAAAGGTATGGTTTCAAGGGCAACCAGACAAGGGCAAAAGGCTCCTCCAGGAACTCCACCAATCCCCTCAGCTCATGGGTTTAGCCCGTAGCCCTCTTCTGCTTTCCTTCATCTGTCTCCTCTTTCAAGAGCGCGAGGCTGGCCTGCCTACCCGTCGCCCCGCGCTGTATGAGGAGTGCCTATACGGATTGCTCCAGCGATGGCACCGGCACCCGGTTGATCGAACGTACGTGGAGGCCAAAATAGAGCTGCTGGGAGAGGTGGCCCTGGCAGTACTCCGGGAGGGTGACCAGCTATTCTCATTAGATCTCATACGGCGCAAGGTAGAAGCGTTTCTGAATCGTGTAGCGCCAAGCCATCCCCTGTACGGCCGGACATCCAACGATGTTATTGCCGAGGTAATTCAGCAAGATGGCATCCTCATAGAATCGGGTCCTCAAGAGACCGCCCACTTTCTCTTTCTTCATCAGACCTTTCAGGAATACTTGGCGGCGAAGGCCCTGGCACACGAAGAAAACGCTATCGCAGAGGTCAGAAAATACCTCTGGTCCTCTCCCGGGTGGGAGGAAGTCATCGTCCTGTTTGCCACTATGCTGCGCGATCCAGAAGATTTTATCAAAGGCCTGCTGGCTGCGCCTGATGACCTCTTCCGCTCGGGACTGTGCCTGGCTGGGCGCTGTGCTGCCGAATGTGAGGACAACAACGTTTCCCGCAAACTCATTGATACGATCTGGGACGAGGTTTACAAGCTCTTCGATGCATCGCCTTACCATGGACAAAGAGCCCATAAGCTTCTGACCGCGATGGCCAGGTCAAGCCGTACCTGTATGAGCCGATTGAATGACGCGTTGAAAGGCCAAGATCTGCGAAAGGCTCTGAAGGCATGGGGGATCCTCAGGGACCTGAACCTCTCTAGACCGGAACTTATCGAGCCCCTGCTTGACGCCTTAAAAAGCCATAAAAGTGTCTTGTTCTGTTTGGAAGCGGCGGATGTCCTGAGCAGCTTGACGTGGTCTGAGTCACTGGCAGCTCTTTATAACGGTCAGGACTTGCCCTCCGATGATCCAAAAGCCCCCTTGAGAAATTTGCTCCTGCAACCGGCAGCTTTCCCCTTGGATCGCTACAACAAGGTGTTTAGAACACTTCTCGGCTCTTTCGTCTTCGCAGATCAAACGGCGTGGGGTCATATCACCTCCCTGGTTTACGATGGCCTCCGAATCGCCACGCAAGTCCGTCGGGGTCATATGCTTACCACTTTACTCGACCTGTTTGACTTTGTGTTACGATGGCTCAAATTTGGCATGGGATTCCTTGCTGGAGTCGAATTCGGTCTGATGGCGGTCATACGGTCGACGCTAACGAAGCGGAGTGTCTCTGAT
>CAZAYE010000643.1:0-3105 GCA_964489255.1 uncultured Enterobacteriaceae bacterium | reverse complement strand
TCTTGTCTCCACGCGAGACGCCGCTGGAGGGGGTGCTCTTTAAAATTCTCAACCGACAAGACAGTGGTGGCGCCCCCTTTGCCACGGACGGATGTCAGTTTGCCCGAGCGGGTATCGCCTCGTTGATTTGCGGGCCCGGCGACTTAGAGCAGGCCCACCAGCCGAACGAGAGTATTCGGCGGGAGGCGTTCGAGAATGGGACTGGGGTGATCCTGTCAGTTGTCAACAGCCTGTGCGGAGCCGTCCCGAGAATGTAGAATCGTTGGTGGGTCGATTTAATGAACCGCTGACGGTCGTGCATGCTCTTCGGCTTTCAACGGCAGAGTGCTTTCTTTCTTGCGGTCGAGCACCCGGCTCGTCAGTTGGTTGACGTACCGTTCGAGCGGGATCGTAGCCGAAGTCAACAGCGCAATAATCACACACGCCAGCACTATGAACACAGGCAGGCTGAGGTTCCGCATCCGTTCGCCGAAATAGAGCACATAAGGCTGATGCAGCAGGTAGAGCCCGTACGAAAATGCGCCGACGTATGCCAGCGTTCCTGCCAGGCGTGGGAGCAGTTCGCTCCAGAGCGCGATGTGGGCAAGGATAATGAACAGGCCGGTGCCGAGAAGGGCATCAGTCACTGTGTACGACAGGATCGTCGCATAGCTATATAATCCCAAGGTGTAGATTACGACTCCTGCGAAGAACGTCACCCCCTTGAACAACCATTCTTCGGTCACAACCTGTTGTCGGCGATAGAACAGCCCCAGGACCATCCCAGCGGCAAACTCCCACAACCGCGAGCCAAAGAAAGCTCCTTGGACGTAATACCCATGCGCGCCCAACACGCTGAGCAAGAGGTAGCGGCCGATGACAGTGATGAGGCCGCACAGAACCAGAAACCATACTGACCCCAATTGTTGCAACAAACGGAACAAAATAGGAAACACCAGGTAGAGCTGTACCAGCAGACCGAAGTACCACCAGGCGGGATTAACGTAATAAAAGATTGTATCGACTGGGTAGATACGGTCGCCCAACAGGCTCAAGATAAAGCGATAATCCAGCGGCTCCGGCCGTGCGATAAACGGTGAGACTAAATAAATCAGGTGGGCTACCCAGTACATGGGAAACAGGCGCAGCAGACGACCGTGGTACCACCCGAGCCAGCCACCTTCGGGCTTCCCAGTCCTCGCTAAGGAATAGGTTAGACCGAATCCACTCAAGACGAGAAAAACCCCGACGGCATGAAAACCGCACGAGGAGATCGCAACGAAAAAGCCTTGGGCAATACAGCCGAGAGTGCCGAGCGCCGAGGACGGAGCACACTGTGACACAAAGGAGGGGAAGTAATGCGGACCGAGGACGTCAGGGTAGCGATGGTTAGCATAGGTACCAAAGAAATGGAAGAAGGCGATCCACAAGATCGAGATCCCCTTCATGCCGTCGAGCCACGTGAGTCGGGTGCTTACGGGAGCTGTGGATGTGGCGCTGGCCATGCGCTCCTCCTTTCCCACCCCTAGCCTGCCTGCCGGCTGCATCAGTTGTCAAGGCGGGAAAAGGAGAGGAATTTTAGTCAGGAACTAGGTGAGGAGGAAGAGGGATGGCAGAAAAAGACAGTCTCACGGAAGAAAGCAAATGGCTCATAGAACTACTTCGCCTTCTCTGGGTGACGCTCCTCGCGATAGGAGGAGGTACGGTAGGACTTATCTTGGGAGAACATAGCTCGTTGCGTATTGCCTTTACTGTGGTTGGCATCATAGTTATGGTCATCATTGTGGTTGTAATGAACAAAATCCGCGGACGTGCAGCAGGGATTATTAAAACCCTCAAGGGAGTATGAGTGATGGACTACTTCGGCTTGATTATGGGGATCGCTGTCTTTGCTATAATCGCTGGAGCCGCCTGGATGATGGCAGGCTTGATCTCAAAGCAGTAAATACGCTCGTACATCAAACACATAAGGTGCACGGCACTCCTCTCCTCTTGCAGTTCTTCCCACAATGCCTTTGCTTCTTTCAAGTCCGTTGTCTCAAACCCTATGGTGAGCCGGTTGTAGATTTCCGCCAGCAGCTGGCGAGTTGCTTCTCTTTTGCCCTATTGCCGCCACAACCGGCTCAATCTTATTACTGCTCGCAGTCCTGGTAGCTTCACCTTTTCTCAGGGCGCACCTGACGGGACAATTCTTCCAGCTCAGCAATGACCTCATTCCCTTTCATCCGTCTGAGCCAGACCGTCGCATGGGTGATCCCGGCTTTCTCTAGGGGCTTGATCTCCTCGCGGTCACGAAACTGGCCCGGCTGTCCAAATGCAATAACGTCCAGTGACTGCGGATCTCGTCCCGCTTTCTCTGCTAGCTCATTGATGGTCGCCCGGCCACGCTGGATGGCTTCTACTGACGCGCCGGTGGGCAGCCACCCATCTCCCCATTCAGCGATGCGTTTGAACACATACTTGGAAGATCCGCCCAGCAGAACCGGCGGATGTGGCTTGTGTGCAGGCTTGGGGAAAGACCGCACGGCAGGGAAGTTATAGTACTTCCCCTGGTACTCTGCCTCTTCCTTGGTCCACAGCTCTTTCATCGCCAGGATGGCATCACGCGTCTGCGTCCAGCGGTGAGCAAAGTCTCCTCCCATGATCTCCGTCTCTTCCTTGAGCCAACCCGCTCCGATGCCAAAGAGAAAACGGCCGCCAGAGTAATAGTCAAGGGTTGCTACTTCTTTGGCCAGGAGCAACGGATTGCGCTCAGGCACGAGACAGACGCCGGTCCCGAGCTGGATAGTCGAAGTCACTGCTGAGGCTCGTGCTAAAGCGACAAAGGGGTCAGCGATGACCCCGACAGCGGCAGGAATGCGGCCGTCGGGCGAGGCAGGATAACGTGAGGTGTAATGGACGGGCAAGATCGGGTGCTCGGGTACCCAGAATGAAGCGAACCCCAGCTCCTCCGCTTTTTTCGCGACGACTGCCGGATCGGCTGCCTGTTCTGAAGCGAGCAGAAAAACTCCAACTTTCATAGCGACCTCCTTTCCGTTTCATTGGGTCATTGATGCATTTTGTCATTGACTCATTTTTTTCATTTGTCCATTGATCCATTGAAAAAATGACCCAATCTTTCAATGG
>CAZAYE010000642.1:0-3105 GCA_964489255.1 uncultured Enterobacteriaceae bacterium | reverse complement strand
TCGGAGACAGTGTGTAGGGGCACGGCGCGCCGTGCCCCTACACACTGTCTCCGAGCTGGAGGCTGAACGCTGATAGCTGAATGCTTTTCTTATGATTACCTTACCCCCAGTCAACTGGCTCTCTGTACTTCCCTGCTTGATCCCCACAGTTGCAGGGATGTTGGTACTCTTCTGGGATTTATGGATGAAGGACGAAGAGCGGCCGCAACTCGCCTGGCTTGGGTTCACTGCCCTCGTTCTGACCGGCGTCGTATCGTTCGGTTTGCTCGGTCGCCAAGAGAGTGCGTTTAACGGCATGCTTGCCCTCGATTCTTACGCGTTATTTTTCAACCTCGTTTTCTGTTTAGCCGGAGGGATGACGCTGCTGATGTCCATTCACTATCTGGACATGGCGAACATCCATCCGGGTGAGTATTACGCCCTGATTCTGTTCGCCACGGTCGGCATGATCCTGATGGCTGCGGCAACTGACCTGATTGTCATCTTCCTGGCGCTCGAAACCATGTCGATGGCAGTGTATGTGCTCGCCGGCATTTGGCGGCAACAGGTGCGGTCGAACGAAGCCGCCCTCAAGTATTTTCTCCTTGGTGCTTTTGCCAGCGGCTTTTTCCTCTACGGGATCGCGCTGGTCTACGGCGCGACCGGCAGCGTGCAACTCGGCAAAATTGCCGCGCACGTGGGCGAACACGGATCCTCGCCGTTACTGTTGATCGGCGTTGCGTTGTTGATCGTCGGCTTCGGATTCAAGGTTGCCGCAGCGCCATTTCACGCCTGGACACCTGACGTCTATGAGGGAGCACCGACGACCATAACCGCTTTCATGGCGGTCGGAGTCAAGGCTGCGGCTTTCGCTGCCTTTGCCCGGGTATTCTTGCACACGCTGGGCTCTATTCACGCGGAGTGGCAGGGTATCGTGTGGGTCTTAGCGGTGCTGACCATGACAGTGGGTAATATTACTGCCCTGGTGCAGAACAATATCAAGCGCATGCTGGCGTATTCCAGCATCGCCCATGCGGGCTATTTACTGGTAGCGATGGTCGCAGGCAAAGACCTCGGTGGCGCCGCCCTGATGTACTATCTCGTCGCCTACGGCTTAATGAACCTGGGGGCGTTTGGTGTGGTTCTCGCCGTAGGCCGTAAGGGTGAGCCTAACGAAGAGTTCAGCGACTACGCGGGCCTAGGTTTCCGCTATCCCGCGCTGGGTATGGCGATGACGATTTTCATGCTCTCGCTCACCGGCGTGCCGCCGTTGGTCGGATTTACCGGCAAGTTTTATATCTTTAGCGCGGCGGTGAAAGCAGGGTACATTTGGTTAGCGGTAATCGGCGTGCTCAACAGCGTAGTCTCGGCGTACTACTACATCCGGGTTGTGGTGAACATGTACATGTACGAGGGCGAGAAGGCGATCGACCTACTTTCCGCCCGTCCCGCCTTGGCTGCCGTAATTTTAGTGACAGCTATTGGCACGGTGGTAATGGGTGTCTTTCCTTCGGCATCTATTGCGCTGGCTCGAGTGTCGTTTCTGTCGCTGGGATAGGAACTGCACTTAGTCCTCTCATGCAAGCACTTTCAGTGATGTCCTGACCTCCTGAAACTCTGCTGCCTCAAATCCTTCGGCGAACCAGCCGTAGATTTCTGCCAGCATCTACGGGGCTCGTCTCTTTTCTCCTCCCTCACTGCCGTCTGGGCATAGTTCGCCAACAGCCTCTCCTTCGGCTGAGCGCCACTGCACAAACGAGCTCAACAGTTGATATTCAGCGCGGAAGTGGTATAGCTCATGTCCTGAGAGCCTAACGGCCGGACGCACACACCGACTTGGGGAAGGGAGTGTGAGCAAGCAAAGGCCCATTGAGGTTGCCGTTATTGGCGGTGGATGTGGAGCTATCACCGCTGCCAAAGAAATACCGCTTTGCCGGCTGGCGCGATGTGTTTTCTCCTAATACGACTTTATCAGAGGAATGGTGATGAATCCTCCGGCCAAAATTCTGATTGTGGATGACGAGCCTTTTAACGTGGATTACCTGGAGCAGGAGCTTGAAGACCTCGGCTACGAGACGGTCAGCGCCAGCAGCGGGCAGGAGGCGTTGGCGAAGGTGGCGGCCGAGGCCCCTGACTTGATCCTTTTGGACGTTATGATGCCCGGCATGGACGGGTTTACGGTCTGCCGCCTGCTGAAAGAACAGGAGGAGACGCAGCTTATCCCGGTCGTGTTTATGACCGCCCTGGGAGAGAGGGAAGATCGGATTAAGGGGCTCGAGGCAGGGGGCTATGATTTCTTCACCAAGCCGCCAGATCGACAGGTGTTGCTCGTCCGGATTCGGAACGCCGTAGAGATGAAGCAGGCGTTGGATCGGAAACTCAAGGAACAGGGGATCAGGGAGAGAGAAAAGGATGAGGGGCCAGGAATCCAGCCAGTAGTACCGGACAAACTCTTCCGCCAGGAGGGCGAATACTGGACCATCGCCTACCAGGGGAAGGTCTTTCGCGTCCGGGATAGCATGGGCGTGCGCTACCTCGCTTATCTACTCCGTTACCCGCATAGGCAGATCCACGTCCTCGATCTGGTAGCGTCTGTAGAAGGTCCGCTCGAAGGTGCCACCGCTGGCTCCGCTGGAGAAAGGAGCTTAGCGGCCGTAGCAGAACTCAGCGTGCAGGCCGGGTTAGGCGATGCCGGAGAGATCCTCGATCCCCAAGCCAAGGCTGCCTATAAGCAACGGCTGGAGGAGTTGCAGGCAGAGCTGGAGGACGCCCAGAGCTGCAACGACATCGGACGCAGCGCCCGGGTCCAGCAAGAAATAGACTTTCTGACCGGGGAACTCCTGAGCGGGATCGGACTGGGGGGACGAGATCGCCGAGCTGCCTCCCCCGCCGAACGGGCGCGGGTGAACGTGACCCGGGCTATTAAAGCTGCCGTTCAGAAGCTTTCCACCCACCATCCCGCCTTGGGGCGCTACCTCAGCAGCACTATTAACACCGGGACCTACTGTTCCTACGCCCCTGACCTGAGCCTCCCGAGTCCCTGGCAGCTCTGATCAGCTCGCCTTTTTGTTCAATTGTTCAGGCGAAATGAACACTTTGTTCAGTAATTTATTACGTCTGCTTAGA